>CAMFIY010000259.1 GCA_945952575.1 uncultured Leucobacter sp. | reverse complement strand
CGCCGGCTGGGATCCCGAGCGGGCACGGGCGCGCGCGCGGGAGCGGACGGCCGCGCTGCGCGAGCGCTTCGTCGCGCGTCGGCCGAACTCCCGGCGCGCCTCGATCGAGCAGGGCGAGCACCTGCCCTACGGCACCGCGATGCACTGGTTCTCGCAGTGGCCGCTGCCCTTCCCGATCTATCTCGACACCGCCCTCGGCAACCGCCTCACCGATGCGGACGGCATCGAGTACCTCGATTTCTGCCTCGGCGACAGCGCCGCACTCTTCGGTCACGGCCTGCCGGAGGTCGCCGACCGCGTAGCGGAGCGGCTGCGATCCGGAGCCCAGGCCATGCTGCCGACCGAGGAGGCGGGTGCGGTCGCGGCCGAGCTGGTGAGCCGGTTCGGTCTGCCGAAGTGGCAGTTCGCGCTCTCGGCGACCGACGCCAACCGCGCGGCGATCCGAGTCGCGCGCGCCATGACCGGGCGCAGCCGCGTGCTCGTCTTCGACGGCAAGTACCACGGCTCGATCGACGAGCTGCACCTGGTGCTGGACGAGCGCGGCGAACCGCGGCAGCTGCCGGGCGTGCACGGCCTCGGGATCGATTTCGTCCGCACCACGGCGATCGTGCCGTTCAACGACCTCCGCGCCTTGCGCGCCGAGCTCGCACGCGGCGATATCGCCGCGGTGCTCACCGAGCCGGCGCTCAGCAACGGGGCGCTCATGCTGCCCCACCCCGGCTTCCACGACGAGTTGCGACGGCTCACCCGTGAGCACGGCGCCCTGCTGATCCTCGACGAGACCCAGACCATCGTCGCCGGCCTCCGCGGTCTCACCGGTGAATGGGGCCTCGAGCCCGACATCCTGACGCTGGGCAAGAGCTTCGGCGGCGGGGTGCCGGTGGGCCTCTGGGGCATGACGGAGCGGGTCGTCGCCGGCATGGACGCGTATCTGCGCTCGGGAGGGTCGCACGCGAACCACGCGGGTTTCGGCGGCACGCTCGCCGGCAACGCGCTGGCCGTGGCCGCCGTCCACGCGGTCCTGCAGACCGCCGCCACCGAGGAGGCCTACGCTCGCGCAACCGCGGCCGCCGCGCAGATCGAGGCGGGCCTGCGCGGGATCATCGCCGAGCTCGGAGTGCCCTGGTCGGTCAGCCGCGCCGGCTTGCGCGTCTGGGTGGTCTTCGCGGAACGCCAGCCGCGCGCCGTCGCCGACTATCGGCCCACCGTCGACACCGACATCTCCGACTACCTGCACCTGTCGCTGGCCGAGCGGGGCATCCTGCTCGGGCCGTTCACCAACGGCATCCTCGCCGCACCGCAGACGAGCGACGGCGACGTCGCCTGCCTGCTGTCGGCCTGGGGCGACGCGGTCGCACATCTTCTCGAGCCGAAAGGGGCTGACGCAGCGTGACTCGCAGCTATCGCATCGCCATCGACACCGGTGGCACCTTCACCGATCTGGTGCTCGACGACGGGTCGGGCCAGTTGCGCCCGTTCAAGGCGAAGACGACCCCCGACGATCCGACGGTCGGCATCCTGGCCGCGCTCATGCGCGCCGCGCAGGGGCTCGGGATCGAGCTGACCGAGCTGCTGCAGCGCACGGAGACCCTGATCCACGGCACCACGCGCGCGCTCAACGCGGTGACCACCGGTGACGCGCTGGCGAGGACGGCGTTCCTCACGACCGCCGGCCACCCCGACATCCTGCTCTACGGTGAGGGCGGACGCACCGACCTCTTCGACTACTCGCAGCCGGGGCGTCGGGCCTTCGTCCCGCGCCGGCTCACCTTCGAGGTGCCCGAGCGGATCGGCGCCGGCGGCGAGACCGTGACGCCCCTCGACGAAGCGGCGGTGCGCGGGATCGCCGCCCGACTGCGCGAGGAGGCCGTCGAGGCGGTCGGGATCTGCCTGCTCTGGTCGCCCATCAACGACGCCCACGAGCTGCGGGTCGAGGAGATCCTCCGCGAGGAGCTCGGCGACATCCCGA
Source organism: uncultured Leucobacter sp. (assembly GCA_945952575.1). Lineage (GTDB taxonomy): Bacteria > Actinomycetota > Actinomycetes > Actinomycetales > Microbacteriaceae > Leucobacter. The sequence goes on along the minus strand of CAMFIY010000259.1, from coordinate 2,635 downwards.
TGACGCTGTCGAGCCGGCTCAACCCGACGCTGCGCGAGTACCGCCGGGCGGCCTCGACCGTGATCGACGCCTCGCTGAAGCCGCTCATGACGCGCTATCTCGACGCGCTGCGCGAGGCGCTCGGCGGGCGCGGCTTCGCGGGCGGCCTGGTGGTGGTCACCTGGGCCGGCGGGTTCCGGGACGCGCACGTGAGCGCGCGCTCGCCCGTCCGGAGCATCAAGTCCGGCCGGTCGATGGCGCCCAACGCCGGCCGCTTCTTCGCCGCGGCCGAGGAGCTGGCGGATCGCTGCCTGATCGTCACCGACACCGGCGGCACGACGTACGACGTGAGCGTGATCGTCGACGGCCGCGTGCCGACCTCGCGGGAGACCTGGCTCGGCAAGAAGTACATCAGCGACCTCACCGGCTTCAACTCCGTCGACATCCGCAGCGTCGGCGCGGGCGGCGGCTCGATCGCCTGGGTCGACTCCGGCGGCGTGCTGCGGGTCGGACCGCACAGCGCGGGAGCCCAGCCCGGTCCCGTCGCCTACGGCGCGGGCGGCACCGAGCCCACCCTCTCGGACGCGTGCCTCGTGCTCGGCTACCTCGATCCGGAGACCTTCCTCGGCGGCGCGATGGAACTCGACGTTCCCCGGGCCGCGGATGCGATCCGGACCAAGATCGCCGAGCCGCTCGGCGTCTCGGTCGACGTGGCCGCCGAGGCGATCCACCGCCTCGCCCCCGCGCGGATGGTCGAGGGCGTCGAGGAGATCACCCTGAGCCAGGGGCTCGACACCCGCGATGCGGTGCTCGTCGCCGGCGGCGGCGCGGGCGGCCTGAACGCCGTCTCGATCGCGTCGCGCCTCGGCGTCACCGATGTGCTGCTGCCGAACGCCGCGAGCGTGATGAGCGCCTTCGGCGCGCTCGGCAGCGACCTCAGCGACGAGTTCGAGGTGCCGTGGCCGGGATCGTCGGCGACCCTCGATCTCGGGCACGCGACCGAGGTGCTCCGTGAGCTCCGCAGGCAGGCGCAGGCGTTCCTCGACGGGCCGGGCGCCGATCGCATCGGCGAGCAGCTCGAGTACATCATCGAGGCGCGCTATCCGAACCAGATCTGGGATCTCGAGCTGCCGATCCGGGTGTCGGGGGCAGGCGCCCTCGGCGGCGGCGCCGAACCGACACTGACCAAGGAGGATCTGCGCGCCCTCGTCGCAGGCTTCCACGCCCTGCATCTGCGCACCTTCGCCGTGCAGGACGAGGCCTCGCCGGTCGAGATCATCACCTGGAAGCTGCGCGCCGGCGCCAGGATCCACGACCAGCGGGCCGTGCGGATGCTCCAGTCCGTCGACACCGACACCCGGCCCTCGCGCAGCACATACTTCCGCCGCACCGGCCGGGTCGAGGCGCCGGTGCACGCGCTCGCCGCGCTGCACCCGGGGGAGCGGATCAACGGGCCCGCGCTGATCGAGCTCGACATGAACACCGTGGTGGTCGACGCCGGTGCAGCGGCCTGGCGCACCGACGACGGGAGTCTGCTGATCAAGCTGGAGGAGGCGGGCGCATGAGCGCGGAAGACGGTGCTCTCGGATGCGGCGGCACGACCCACGTGAACGGGGAGGCGCGCGGCATCGCCCTGGCGGTCATGACGAGCCGGGTCGACGCGATCGTGCGGCGGATGGTGAACACCCTCTACCGCACCGGACGATCCGGCGTCATCAACACGGCCAACGACTTCTCGTGCGGGATCGTGACGGCCGGCGACGAGCTGCTGACCTCGGTCGAGAGCCTGCCGATCCACGTCATGAGCGGCCCGGACCTCATGGCGAAATCGCTGCGCGAGTTCCATGACGAGTTCCGCGCGGGCGATGCGTTCCTGCACAACAGCCCGTATCACGGCAACTCCCACGCGGCCGACTACACGATGCTGGTGCCGGTGATCGATCGCGCGGGCGTGCACCGCTTCACGGTGTTCGCCAAGGCGCATCAGGCGGACTGCGGCAACAGCGTGCCGACCACCTACGTCTCGGGCGCGCAGGACGTCTACCAGGAGGGCGCGCTGATCTTCCCCGGCGTCCAGGTGCAGCGCGACTACGCGCACATCGACGACATCGTGCGCATGTGCCGGATGCGGCTGCGCGTGCCGGATCAGTGGTGGGGGGACTACCTCGCGCTGCTCGGTTCGGCGAGGGTCGGCGAGCAGCAGCTGATCGAGCTCGGGGAGGAGCTCGGCTGGGACGCGCTCGAGGACTACGTGCGCGAGTGGTTCGACTACTCGGAGCAGCGGATGATCGCCTCGCTGCGGGAGCTGCCCGCCGGAACCGTGACGCAGACGAGCGTCTTCGACCCCACTCCGGCGGCGCCGGAGGGGATCCCGATCTCGGCAACGGTCGAGGTGGATCCCGCGGCGGCCCGCGTGCGCATCGACCTGCGCGACAACCCGGACTGCGTGCCGTCCGGTCTGAACCTCACCGAGGCGACCTCGCGCACCGCCGCGATGATCGGGGTCTTCAACACGGTGTCGCCGGACGTGCCGATCAACGCCGGCAGCTTCCGCCGGGTCGAGGTGCTGCTGCGCGAGAACTGCGTCGTGGGCATCCCCCGGCACCCCGTCTCGTGCTCGCTCGCGACGACGAGCGTGTCGGAGCGGCTGGCGAAC
>CAMFIY010000258.1 GCA_945952575.1 uncultured Leucobacter sp. | reverse complement strand
GCTCGATGTCGTGCTCTTCACGGGAGCCTTCATCGGAATACTGGGCCTTCCGGTCATGAAACCGGAGGGCGGGCGCTCGGCTCCGGGGATCGGCTCACTGCTCGAGAGCTTGCGCTTCCTCAAGCGCGCTCCGAACGTGCGCGCGACCTTCGTCTTCGACCTGATCGCCATGACCCTGGGACAACCCCGTGTCGTCTTCCCCGCGGCAGGCGCGTTGCTGCTGGGCGGAGGATCGGTCACAGTCGGCATCCTCACCGCCGCCTTCGCCGTCGGCGCACTTCTCAGCAGCCTGCTCTCGGGCCCGCTCGGCCGAGTGCGTCGCCAGGGCCGCGCCGTGACGCTCGCGATCGCCGCCTATGGCGGATTCACCGCGCTCTTCGGCCTCGTGCTGCTCGTCACCGCGCTCGCCGGCGGCAGTGCCGGCGGTGCGATCGTTCCCGCTCTGGTGCTCGCCGGGCTCGCGCTCGCCGGCGCCGGCGCCGCCGACAACGTGAGCGCCGTGTTCCGCACCACGATCCTGCAGGCTGCGGCTCCGGATGACGTGCGCGGACGCATGCAGGGGCTCTTCTACGTCGTGGTCGCGGGCGGGCCGCGCGTCGGCGACCTGGTCGCCGGGTCCGTCGCGACGCTGATCGCGCTCTGGGCGCCTGCGCTCCTGGGCGGCATCGTGATCGTCGGGCTGATGATGCTGATGCTGCGGGTTGCCCGCGGCTTCCAGCGCTACGACGCGCTCGATCCCACGCCGTAGCCTCGATGCGGGTGATGCATCGCCGGAGCGCGCCCGCGCCGGCTCAGTGCGGATCGCCGATGCAGAACTGATTGCCCTCGGGGTCCGCGAAGGTGTCCCAGTGGAAGCCGTCCTCGCCGCGCTGGCCGAGATGCACCGCTCCGGCGGAGACCCACTCCTCGACCATGCGCTCGCGATCGACATCGGGGGTCCGGTCGAGGTCGAGGTGCAGACGGTTCTTGTCCGGCGTCGGATCCTCGATCTTCTGGAAACCGAGATTGACGGGCACGCCCGGCGCTTTCACGATGCAGAACCAGCCGTCCGAATCCATCACGATCTCGCCGCCGAGACGCTCCGCCCACCACTCGGCGAGCGATCGCGGTTCACGGGTGTCGACGGTCACCATGCCGAGTCTGATCATTGCTGCTCCGTTCGTTCGGGGTCAGCTTTCAAACTATCGGGTGGCACCGACATTCAGCAGGGCGCGGTGGATCGCGGCGTCGCCCGACAGCTCAGGGTGGAACGAGATGCCCGTCACCGTGCCGAGCCCGCCACTGCTCGACGCCGCATCGAGCGATGTCGCGCCGAGCACATGACCGTCACGGCGGACGATGGACCGGGCACCGGGTCCGACCGAGACGATCTCGGGCGCGCGGATCAGCGCGCCGCGCACCGCGCCGCACTGTCCGAGACCCGCGACTCCGTCGGCCTCGACGTCGAACTCCGCCTCGGTGGAGACGAGCTGTGCGCCGAAGGCGTTGCGACGCACGGTGACGTCCAGCAGTCCGAAGGATCCCTGACCGGGTGCGGGATCCAGCACCTCCGCGGAGAGCAGGATCAGGCCGGCGCAGGTGCCGAGGGTCGGGAGGCCGCCTGCCATCGCCGCGCGCAGCGGCTCCGCGAGGTCGAGCAGCCGCAGGAGGCGATCCTGCGTGCTCGACTCACCGCCCGGAAGTACCAGCGCGTCGAGACGGAGGCCGTCCGGCCCGATGAGATCGCTCTCTCGCCGGACCAGGGCGACCTCGGCCCCGAGCCCCTCCAGCATCCGCGCGTGCTCGGCGACCCCGCCCTGCAGAGCGAGGACGCCGGCGCGCACGGATTCCGGAACGCTGCTCACCACCCGCGCTCGGCGAGCCGGTGCGGGGCCGGCAGGTCGGCGACGTTGATGCCGACCATGGCCTCGCCGAGGCCGCGCGAGGCATCGGCGATCGCCTTCGGATCGTCGAAGCGCGCGGTCGCCTTGACGATCGCCGCAGCACGCGCTTCGGGATTGCCCGACTTGAAGATGCCGGATCCGACGAAGACGCCGTCGGCCCCGAGCTGCATCATCATGGCCGCGTCGGCCGGGGTGGCCACGCCGCCGGCGGTGAAGAGCACGACGGGCAGCTTGCCCGTGCGAGCGACCTCGACCACGAGGTCGTAGGACGCCTGCAACTCCTTGGCCGCGACGTAGAGCTCGTCATCGTTCAACGAGGTGAGACGCGCGATCTCGCCCTTGATGGTGCGGATGTGCTTCGTCGCCTCGGAGACGTCGCCGGTGCCGGCCTCGCCCTTCGAGCGGATCATCGCCGCGCCCTCGGTGATCCGGCGCAGCGCCTCGCCCAGATTGGTCGCACCGCACACGAACGGGACGGTGAAGCCCTGCTTGTCGATGTGGTTCACGTAGTCGGCGGGGGAGAGCACCTCGCTCTCGTCGATGTAGTCGACCTCGAGGGCCTCGAGAACCTGGGCCTCGACGAAGTGGCCGATGCGGGCCTTCGCCATGACCGGGATCGAGACGGCGGCCTTGATACCGTCGATCAGGTCAGGATCGCTCATGCGCGCGACGCCGCCCTGCGCGCGAATGTCTGCCGGTACCCGCTCGAGCGCCATCACGGCGACGGCGCCGGCGTCCTCGGCGATGCGGGCCTGCTCGGGGGTGACGACGTCCATGATGACGCCGCCCTTCAGCATGTCGGCGAGGCCGCGCTTGACGAGGGGGGAACCGGTGACGGGGGCTGGGGTGGTGTTCTCTGCACTCATGCCTCAACTCTGCGACAGTGCCGTGGTCTGCAACAAGTGCCAAGAATCACGAATTGCAATGGACCAAGAGGATCACTCCTGTCAGAATCGAACCATGCAGGATCCGCAGATCACCACGGGCGAGCTCCCGGCCGAGCTGCCCATCGCCCTGGATCGTGCATCCGGGATCCCGCTCCCCGCCCAGCTCGCGGCCGCCCTGCGCGAGGCGATCGACCTGGGGGCGATGCGCCCCGGCGAACCGGTCTCCGCATCCCGCGAGCTGGCACGGCGGCTCGGCGTGGCTCGCGGAGTGGTGGTGACCGCGTACGAGCAGCTGATCGCCGAGGGGTACCTCGCGGCCGGCCACGGCCGCGGTACCCGGGTGCATCCGGGCCTGCAGCAGCCGCACCCGGCTGCGGGCGGGCGGGCGGCGGCACCGAGCCTCGGCGCGGGGGCAGGGCCGATCCGCGCGATGGACGGGACGGCCGACGCGGCACAGAGAAACGCGGCTCCTCACGGTCCGCTCGCCCCCGGTGCGCCGGACACCTCGGCGATCGACACCCCCGCCTGGCGGTCGGCCTGGCGGCAGGCGGTCGCCCGCGCCCATCTCGACGCGCCCGACCTCGGGGATCCCGAGCTCCGATCCGAGATCGCGGAGCACCTGCGCCGCATGCGCGGCACGGCGCGATCCGATGCCGACATCATCGTCACTGCGGGCACGCGCGAGGGGCTGAGCCTGCTGCTCACCGCACTCGGCTCGACTCGGGGTCGCCGGCTCACGGTGGGCGTGGAGGATCCGGGGTACCCGTCTCTGCGCCGCGTGGCGGCTCGGCACGGCGCCGAGATCGTGGCGCTGCCGGTCGATGCGCACGGCCTCGACACCGGATCCCTGCCCGACGGCCTGCTCGACGTCGTGATCGTCACTCCCAGCCACCAGTACCCGCTCGGCGGATCTCTGCCGCTCGCTCGGCGTCGCGAGCTGCTCGACTGGGCCGCCCGCACCGGTGTCGTGCTGGTCGAGGACGACTACGACTCCGAGCTCCGCCACAGCGGTACGCCGCTGCCCGCGCTCGCGGCGCTGGACGACCCGGTCGGCGGATCCGTCGTGCTGCTCGGCACCTTCTCCAAGACCGTCTCGCAAGCGCTGTCGGCGGGGTTCCTGCTGGCCCCGGCGAGCCTCCGCACGCACATCGAGCCCGTGCGTCACGATCTCGGCGGCCCGGTCCCGGCGGTGGTGCAGAGCGCGCTCGCCGCATATCTGAAGAGCGGAGAGCTGCGCCGGCACACGGCCAGGATGCGGCGGAGGTATTCGGCCCGACGCGCATCCGTCCTGGAGCTCCTGCGCGGGCTGCCGGGTGTCGAGGTGCGCCCGATGAGCGGCGGCCTGCACGCGGTGCTCGAGTTCGCCCGGAACCCCGCCGCGCCTCCGGGCGGTCGGGGAATCGGTCGGGCCGAGAGCGAACGGCGCGTGTGCGCCGCCGCCGATGCGGCCGGGCTCGGCGCGGTGCCCCTCAGCGGCTACTGGCAGCGGCGCGGGCCCGCATCGGAACTCTTCGGGCTGGTCATCGGAACCGGGGGGCGGAGCGGTGAAGCGGAATTCGATCGGGCGCTCCGCTCGCTGAGGGGGATACTGGGCGAGGAGCTCAGCCCCGAAGGCGCTCGAGCAGCGCGTCCCGCAGCACGACCGCGTGATTGACCCGATCGTCAGGCGCGCCGTAGAGCAGCGAGACCGGCGCCGATCCGCGAGCGAGTTCGACGAGCCGGAGGAGCGCGGAGTGCGCCGGCTCCTGCGCGAGTTCGGCACGATACGCGGCGGCGAACGCTGCGAAGTGCTCGGGGTCATGAGCCAGTGGATCCGCGTGCCAGGTCTTGCGTAGCTCGGTGC
>CAMFIY010000257.1 GCA_945952575.1 uncultured Leucobacter sp. | reverse complement strand
ACGCCGGGGGCTATCGTAGAGCACGGCAGCACTGAGGCCATGTTCGGCGAACCGATCGATCCGCGCACCTTCGACTACGTCAACGGCCGCTTCGGGTAGTCGCCAGGCTCCTTCCGCTTTGTGGAATGCCGACACGGAAAACCCGCATATGTATGTAGCTGTCAGTGGTTTTCGATAGTGTTTAGGCGGCGCGCCCACCGGCGCGCTTCATCGCAAGCCGCCTCAACCGGGCGGCGATGCGACTCGTGGTGAAGGAGCATGTGCATGGCTGTGAATACCGAGGATCCGTACGCGCCGGACAGCGACGATCTCGACCCCGCCGAGACCGCCGAGTGGGTCGAATCGCTCGACCAGGTCGTCGACGCACGAGGCGCCGCGCGCGGGCGGGACATCATGACCAGTCTGCTCGCCAGGAGCCGGCAGCTGCACCTGAACGTTCCCCAGATCCCCACGACCGACTACGTGAACACGATCGCCTCCGCGGATGAACCGGTCTTCCCGGGCGACGAGGAGCTCGAGCGCAAGTATCGCTCCTGGATCCGCTGGAATGCGGCGGTCACCGTGCACCGCGCGCAGCGCCCCGGCATCGGCGTCGGCGGCCACATCTCGACCTACGCCTCGGCCGCCTCCCTCTACGAGGTCGGCTTCAACCACTTCTTCCGCGGCCAGGACCACCCGGGCGGCGGCGATCAGATCTTCATCCAGGGGCATGCCTCACCGGGCATGTACGCGCGCGCCTTCCTCGAGGGCCGCCTCACCGAGGATCAGCTCGACGGCTTCCGGCAGGAGAAGTCGCACGCGCCGAACGGCCTCCCGAGCTACCCGCACCCGCGCCTGCTGCCCGACTTCTGGCAGTTCCCGACCGTGTCGATGGGGCTCGGCCCGATCAATGCGATCTACCAGGCGCAGCTGAACAACTACCTCACCAATCGCGGCATCAAGGACTGCAGCGATCAGCACGTCTGGGCCTTTCTCGGCGACGGCGAGATGGACGAGGTCGAGAGCCGCGGGCAGCTGCAGGTCGCGGCGAACGAGGGCCTCGACAACCTCACCTTCGTGATCAACTGCAATCTGCAGCGGCTCGATGGCCCCGTTCGCGGCAACGGCAAGATCATCCAGGAGCTCGAGAGCTACTTCCGCGGCGCCGGATGGAACGTCATCAAGGTCATCTGGGGCCGCGAATGGGACGAGCTGCTCGACCGCGACACCGATGGCGCGTTGCTCAACCTCATGAACGTCACCCCCGACGGCGATTACCAGACCTACAAGGCCGAGAACGGCGCCTATGTGCGCGAGCACTTCTTCGGTCGCGACGAGCGCGCACTGCGCCTCGTCGAGGGCTACAGCGACGAGCAGGTCTGGGGCCTGCGCCGCGGCGGCCACGACTACCGCAAGGTCTATGCGGCGTTCAAGGCGGCGACCGAGCACAAGGGCCGGCCCACGGTCATCCTCGCGAAGACGATCAAGGGCTACGGCCTCGGCTCGCACTTCGAGGGCCGCAACGCGACCCACCAGATGAAGAAGATGACGCTCGATGATCTGAAGCAGTTCCGCGACACGATGCGGATCCCGATCACCGACGCTCAGCTCGAGGCCGATCCCTATCGCCCGCCCTACTACCACCCGGGCAACGAGGATCCGGCGATCCAGTACATCCACGAGCGTCGCCGCGCGCTCGGCGGCTATCTGCCCGAACGGCGATCCGAGCACGTCCCGGTGACGCTGCCCGAGCCGAAGACCTACGCCATCGCGGCGAAGGGATCCGGCACGCAGGAGGCGGCGACCACCATGGTCTTCGTGCGACTGCTCAAGGATCTGATGCGCGACAAGGAGTTCGGCCCCCGCTTCGTGCCGATCATCCCCGACGAGGCGCGCACCTTCGGCATGGACAGCTACTTCCCCACGTCGAAGATCTACAACCCGCACGGCCAGAACTACACCTCGGTCGACCGCGACCTGCTGCTGGCCTACAAGGAGAGCGCGCAGGGCGTGCTGCTGCACGTCGGCATCAACGAGGCCGGCGCCTCGGCCGCGTTCACCGGGGTGGGCACCTCCTATTCGACCCACGGGCAGCCGCTGATCCCGATCTACATCTTCTACTCGATGTTCGGCTTCCAGCGCACCGGGGATGCGCTGTGGGCGGCGGGCGACCAGATGGCCCGCGGCTTCCTGATCGGCGCAACCGCCGGCCGCACCACGCTGACCGGCGAGGGCCTGCAGCACGCCGACGGCCACTCGCTCGCACTCGCGAACACGAATCCGGCGATCGTGGCCTACGACCCGGCCTACGGCTACGAGATCGGCCACATCTTCAAGAGCGGGCTCGAGCGGATGTACGGCGGCGCGCATCCGGATCCGAACGTCATGTACTACCTCAGCGTGTACAACGAGCCGATCATCCACCCGGCCGAGCCCGCGGGCGTCGATGCCGAGGGCATCGTGCGCGGCATCCACCGGGTTTCGCCCGCCGCGGATCTCGGTCCGAATGCCCCCCGCGCGCAGCTCTTCGCATCCGGCGTCGCCGTGCCGTGGACGATCGAGGCCCAGCACCTGCTCGCGACCGAGTGGGGCGTTGCCGCGGATGTCTGGAGCGTCACCTCGTGGGGCGAGCTGCGACGCGACGGCCTCGAGGCCGAGCGGCACAACTTCCTGAACCCCGACGCCGAGCAGCGCGTGCCCTACCTGGTCGACAAACTGCGGGGCGCAGAGGGCCCGATCATCGCGGTCAGCGACTGGGAGACCGGCGTGCCGGATCAGATCCGCCAGTTCGTGCCCGGCGACTACACCGTGCTCGGAGCCGACGGCTTCGGTTTCAGCGACACCCGCGCCGCGGCCCGCCGCTACTTCGGCATCGACCGCGAGTCGGTGGTCGTGCGCACCCTGCAGCGGCTGGCCGCGCAGGGCAAGGTGGACGCCTCGACGCCTCGCCAGGCAGCCGAGCAGTACCGCCTCCGCGACGTGAACGCCGGCACGACCGGTGGCGCCGGCGGGGAATCCTGAACAGCGGCGGGCGCGGATGAAACAGGCCAAGGAGGGCGAGCTCAACTGGCTGCGCACCATTGCCGGCGAACTCGCGACGCAGACGATCACGCGTCTCGACGAGACGCTGCCCTGGTACGGCGACATGCCGCCGGGGCGGCGCAGTGCGGTCGGGCTCGTGGCGCAGACCGGCATCAGTTCCTTCATCCAGTGGTACGACGACCCGAGCGCAACGCCCTGGATCGCGAGCGACGTCTTCAGCTCGGCACCGCGCGAGCTGCTGCGCAGCATCAGCCTGCAGGAGACGCTGCAGCTGATCCGCGTGGTCGTCTCGGTCGTCGAGGAGCGCGTCGCCCCGCGCAGTGAAGCTCTGCGGGAGGCGGTGCTGCACTACTCGCGCGACGTCGCCTTCGCGGCGGCGGACGTCTACGCGCGGGCGGCCGAGGCGCGGGGGCTCTGGGATGCGCGCCTCGAGGCACTCGTCGTGGACTCGATCCTGACCGGCGAGAGCGACGACGAGCTGCCGAGCCGGATCGCGGCGCTCGGCTGGCACGGCACGGGCGAATCGGCGGTGCTCGTCGGCACCTCCGAACGCACGGTCGACGTGGATCAGATCAGACGCACCTCCAGGCACGCGGGAGCCGATGTCCTCGTCGGGCTGCAGGGCACTCGGCTCGTCCTGGTGCTCGGCCGCGTCGACGTAGAGCCGAAGGAGCCGGGCTCCGCACCGCCGGAGCCGCTCCCGTTCATCGAGATCGCCGGCCGCCTGGCCGAGTTCTTCTCGGACGGCCCGCTCGTGCTCGGCCCGTCCGTCGGCAACCTGGTCGCCGCATCGCGCAGTGCCCGCGCGGCGCTCGCCGGAATCGCGGTCGCTCGGTCCTGGCGCGGGGCGACCCGTCCGGTCGAAGCGGACGACCTGCTTCCGGAGCGCGCACTCGCCGGCGACGGCCTCGCACGGCGCACGCTGATCGCGCAGGTCTACGAACCCCTCAGCAATCATTCGAGCGAGCTGATGGAGACCCTGCGCTGCTATCTCGACAACGGGCGCTCGCTCGAGGCGACCGCGCGCGAGCTGTTCGTGCATCCGAACACCGTGCGCTACCGGCTCAAGAAGGTCAGCGAGATCATCGGCTGGAACGCGACGGGCGCGCGCGAGGCGCTCATCCTGCAGTCGGCGCTCATCGTCGGCTCCATCGCTCAGCACAGCGGCCGGCGCTCCCGCCCGGGCAAGTGACCCGTCTTTGTCGGATGCTGACAACGATTTCTCGATTTTCTCGGCATGTATATGCAGTTGGTGTCGTCGGGATCTGAGAAACTTATCTCCGTGATTGTTATCGCCTGCCCGGGCCAGGGCTCCCAGACGCCAGGTTTCCTCTCCGAATGGCTGGAGGATCCCGCAGCCCGCGACTTCCTCGGCCTCGCCTCCGAGCAGGCCGGAGTCGATCTCGCGACCCACGGCACCACGAGCGATGCCGAGACGATCCGCGACACGCAGATCGCGCAGCCGCTCATCGTGGCGGCGAGTCTGCTCGCCTGGCGAGCCCTCGGCGAGCGGGCCCCGCTCGCCGGCGTCGGCATCGCCGGCCACTCGGTCGGCGAGTTCGCCGCGGCGGCCGCGAGCGGCGTGCTGAGCGAGGGCGACGCC
>CAMFIY010000256.1 GCA_945952575.1 uncultured Leucobacter sp. | reverse complement strand
GGAGTTCCAGGGCGTCGTCTTCCACGAGGTGCTGGCCAAGAGCGCGCTGAATCGGGTGCCCGGCGAATCGTCGATGCCCTTCGGCTGGACCGTCAACCCCTACCGCGGCTGCTCGCACGCCTGCGTCTACTGCTTCGCGAGAGGATCCCACCGCTACCTGGATTTCGACACCGGCCGGGACTTCGATTCCCAGATCATCGTGAAGGTGAACGTGGCCGAGGTGCTGAGCCGGGAGCTGCACCGGGCGAGCTGGGCCCGCGAGCGCGTCGCGCTGGGCACGAACACCGATCCGTATCAGCGGGCGGAGGGTCGATACCGGCTCATGCCGGGGATCATCCGCGCGCTCGGCGAGAGTGGCACGCCGTTCTCGATCCTCACGAAGGGGACGCTGCTCCGGCGCGACCTGCCGCTGCTCGCCGAGACCTCCCAGCGCGTCCGCGTCTCGCTCGCGATATCGATCGCCGTCGGAGACCCCGATCTGCAGCAGTCGATCGAACCGGGCACGCCGAGCGCGCACGCGCGGCTGGAAACGGTGGCCGCGGCCCGCGCGGCGGGGCTCGCATGCGACGTGTTCCTCATGCCTGTGCTGCCGCATCTGACCGACTCGACGGCGCACCTCTCGCGGCTCCTGCGCGACATCAGCGAGGCTGGCGCCCGATCGGTCATGTACGGGCCTCTGCATCTGCGCACGCACGTGAAGCCGTGGTTCTTCGCGTGGCTCGAGCGGGAGCACCCCGAGCTGCTGCCCGAGTACCGCAGACTCTATCCGGGGGCGGCGAGCCGTGCCCCGAAGGAGTACCGCAAGCAGCTCGCGGGGAGGATCCGACCGCTCATCCGGCGGTACGGGCTCGATCGGCCGCTCGGAACCCCGGGGCCCGCGCCCATCCCCTCGCCTGCGCAGACCGGGCCGGACGTGCAGCCGACGCTGTTCTGAGCGGGGCACGACCGACTTCTGCGCAGTCCCCTCACGCGCCGCCGCGCGACCGGCCCTAATATGAGAATCGGAGCGAGGCCCCACTGACCTCGATGATGCACAAGGGAGTCTTCATTGCTCAAGCCTGCCGATCGGACACGCGTCCGCACAGCGACGCTCGCCGGAATCTCGGCCGCGGCCATCTGCGGGATGGCGCTCGTCGCCGCTCCCGCACAGGCGACCACGGTGTACCAGGACCCGGTGCTCAGCACGGGGATCGAGATCGGCCCATCGGGTTCGACCACGTGCCACGTGATCTCCCAGGCGGCGAACCAGCCTACGGATCCGATCGGGCTTGGCGACAACGACGCCAAATCGGTGACCCTCTCAGGCACCACCCTCATGGAGCCGACGCTCGGGGCCGGCACGTCGATCACCGCGAAGAGCACGCTGAAGCTGACGACGAAGACGACGACACTCGGCGGGAGCCCGCGCAGCATCCGGCTCAGCGGCTCGAGCACGACCTCGACCGTCTCTGCGGTGGGAAACACGTGCCAGTCCCGTTCCACGGCGCATGGCACCGTGGAGGTGGGGTTCGCCCTCTCCCAGGGGTACTGGGCGACGCTGAAGCACAGCAGCCGAGGAGCCTTCACCGCGATGGCGTCACTCGGCGGCGGAGGCAGCAGCGGGGACGACTCCCACGGCACCGTGACCGGCAGTTTCAGCTTGTCGGGCTCCGGGAGCACCACCGTGTTCCTGCCCGCCGGCAACTACGGGGCATCGCTCCAAGCCGGGGCGGAGGCCCCGTTCACCGAGAAGAGCCGGTCCTCGACGGGATCCGGCACCGTCACGATCACCTTCGCAGCAGCCGGATCAGCGGCCTCGAAGCCCACTGGCTCGGCGCTCGGCTACACGTCGCTCGGCGCGGCGCGCAGCTGCTCGACCCACGGGCTCTCGGCCGGCGTGACGTCGAGCACGACGCGCTTCAGGCAGCTCTCCCGGGTGAGCTGGTCGGTGAACGGCACGACGGTGAAATCACTCAAGGGCTCGAGCCTGAAGCGCGGACTCAAGGTCAGACTGCCGATCTCCGACGCGAGCAGGGCCTCCGTGAAGACCACAGTGGTGTTCAAGACGGGCAAGAGCGCCACGGCGAAGGCGAGCTACCTGGCCTGCCGATGAGATCGGAGAAGCACCGCACGGGGGCGCCGTCGTTCGTTCTGATTGCGATGGCGCTCTCGACGATGCTTTCGGGGTGCACCGCGGCACCGGGGTCCGAGACCGAGCGACCGAGCTCCGCGACCGCGACGCCCGGGGCAGGCGACTCGACCACCGGTCTCGCAGCCCCCTGGTCGGTCGCCTTCGTCGGTGATACCGTGCTCCTCAGCGAGCGCGACAGCGGCAGGATCCTCGAACTCGCCGAAGACGGCTCCGCCCGCGAGGCGGCTCGACTCGACGACATCGTCCTCGGCGGCGAGGGCGGGCTGCTCGGCCTCGCCGTACCGGTGGAGGACGACCGAGGTGCGGCCTCCATGCTCTACGCCTATTCGACCGGGCCCGACGGCAATCGCGTCCAGCGCTTCGCGCTGCACGGCGAGCCCGGAAGCCTCTCGCTCGGTGCGGCCGAGACGGTGATCGGCGGTCTGCCGAGCGCTTCCAATCACAACGGCGGGCGCATCGCGTTCGGTCCCGACGGCATGCTCTACGTGACCGTCGGCGATGCGTCGCACTCCGAGCTCGCACAGGATCGCAGCAGCCTCGCCGGCAAGATCCTCCGCCTGACGCCCGACGGCGATGTGCCTGCCGACAACCCGTTCCCCGGCTCACCGGTGTTCAGCTACGGACACCGCAACCCGCAGGGCATCGCCTGGGACGAGGACGGCACCATGTACGCCACGGAGTTCGGGCAGAACACCTGGGACGAGCTGAACGTCATCACCGCCGGCGCGAACTACGGCTGGCCGACGGTCGAGGGCATCGCGCACGATGAGCGCTTCACGGATCCGGTGCAGCAGTGGGCGCCCGAGGATGCGAGCCCCAGCGGGATGGCGATAGCGGACGACACGATCTACATCGCCAACCTGCGCGGCGAGCGCCTGCGCTCCGTGCCCCTCGACGATCTCGGCGACAGCACCGAGCACCTCGCGGGCGAGTACGGCAGGCTCCGAGATGTCGTACTGACCCCGCACGGCACCCTCTGGGCGCTGACGAACAACACCGACGGGCGCGGGGAGCCTCGGCCAGGCGATGACCGGTTCTTCGACACCGGCCTGATCCGCTGAAGCCGACCCGCCCGAGGCGGGCTCAGCCGAGCTCGCGCACCAGGCGCTCCATGCTGAGCCGGAACTCCTCACCGATGAGCATGCGGCGCAACGCTGCTGCTGCGGGAGCGGTCGGCAGCTCGACGATCACGGTCCAGAGGCCCGCCGATTCGAGCAATACGAAGAGCCGCTCCAGTTCGCCGGCGAGCCACCCGCGCTCAGGATCGTACGGCGTCAACTCGGCGAAGCGATCCGAGGACACCCAGCTGTCGTCCGGGCCGGGGAGGATGTCGAGCGCGAAACCCGCGGCCCGGCTGGATGCGACGAGCTCGGCGTCGGCGGGAGCCGCGGCGCGGGTGTCGACCTCCCTCACCGCGTGGCCGGCGGGCGTCGTCGACGGAGGAGTCGACCGCATCCAGGCCTCCGAACGGGGCCGATAGCCCGCGCGCAGATAGAGTTCCCGTGCTCGCTCGTTGCCGCCCATCACATCGATGATGCCGACCTCGCACCCCCGAGCCGCTGCGGTTTCGGCGACGAGCCGCATCAGTTCGCTGCCGAGACCGGCGCCGCGGGCCCGGGGCAGCAGGCTCAAGGTCTCGAGTGTGACCGCGCGGCGACCGTCGAGTTCGCCGCCGTAGGCGAGGGCGTAGCCGACGGCCCGGCCGTCGGCGCCCGGGTCGCGAACCAGCCAGACGCCGGCCCACGGGTGGCCGGCGAAGAGCCGTTCGTAGTGTGCGCGGCGCAGCGGCCAGCTCTCCTCGCGCGGAATGATCGCGAGACCGGCGTCTCCGACCGAATGGTGATGGTCGAAGAGCGCCTCCCAGAGCGGCTGCAGCTCCGGGAACAGCTCTGCACCGCCGAACTCGATCCTCATCGCAACCCCTTCCGCCCGAATCCGGAGTTCACATCATCTGCGCAGCACTGCATCTGGGCGCCTACATCTGGATCGTGTCGACCGGGAGCGTCGAATCGGCCCCGAAGCCGAGATCGGACGGCGCATGCCCGGCGGCCACGAGCTGGGCGCCGAGCGAGGCGATCATGGCTCCGTTGTCGGTGCAGAGCGAGAGCGGCGGCACGCGGAGCGCAATCCCCGCGGCTTCGGCGCGCTCGGCGGCGAGCGCACGCACCCTCGCGTTGGCCGCCACACCGCCTCCGAGGAGCAGGCGCGGCACGCCGAGATCCCGACAGGCGGAGATCGCTTTCGCGGTGAGCACATCGGCGACGGCCTCGCGGAAGCTCGCGGCGACGTCGGCGACCGGGATCTCCTCGCCTGCGGCCTCGCGCTGCTCGACCCAGCGCGCCACCGAGGTCTTGAGCCCGGAGAAGGAGAAGTCGTAGCGATGCCGATCCAGATCCTTGGGCAGGGTGAGTCCGCGCGGGAAGCGGATGGCCCGAGGATCGCCCTCGGTCGCGACGCGGTCGATCTGCGGGCCGCCGGGATAGGGCAGGCCGAGCAGGCGGGCGACCT
>CAMFIY010000255.1 GCA_945952575.1 uncultured Leucobacter sp. | reverse complement strand
CGAGATTCATGAGCGTCTCGTGGGCTCGGAGATGTGTATAAGAGACAGCGCCAGCCCAGCTCCTCGCCGAGGGTGAAGAGCAGGTTGACGATCGCACCGAAGGGGATGGAGAGCATCTGCAGCGCGACCAGCAGACCGATCGGAGGGAGAGCGGCCCGAGCGGCCGCCGCATTCGCAGCGCCGAGCGAGGAGAGCTGCGAATCGATCATCGCCTGGAACCCCGAGAAGTGCACGAGGTCGAGCTGCACGAACCCGAATGACGCAGCCAGCGCGATCACGAGGATCACGATCAGGAGGGGGGCGAACATCGCACCGACGACGAACCAGACCACGCGCCGTGCCGGCCGGAGCGGCCACAGCCCGAGGAACCGTGCACGCTCGGAGCGCGGCGCCTTGAACACGAACATCGCGATCAGCGCTGCGATCGTCGGGGTGAACATCATCACCGCACCGACGATCGGCACGAGGACGGTCAGCTGCGGCGAGGACGGGCCGCCGGAGAGCCAGATCGGCAGAGCCACCAGCCAGGCCAGCCCGCACGCGACCAGCACATAGAGGATCACCGCACGCCACGGCACACTCGCCAAGCGATCGGGTCGATCCTGTCGGTCGTGCTCGCCCATCGCACGGGGGTCCGTCTCGTTCGTGCTCATCTCGTTCCTCCCTCATCTCCATCGGATCCGTGCCGGCGAGCAGCGATGGCGGTGAGCAGCGCGGCCGCGGTCTCCGCGTCGTCGACGACGACCACGAAGAGTTTGCCGCTGCGCCGCTGCACCACGACTCCCTCACCGCTCCGCGGGATCACCCCGAAGCGCCCGGGCGCCCAGCGCACGCCCCACCCTCCGAACTCGGCGAGGGGGTTGACCTGCGCGACGGTCGCCGCCGCGATGTCTTCGACGGGCACCCGCATGGTCGGCCATCCCACCACGGAGCGCACCTCTATCCCATCCGCGTCCACACGCACCCAGAACCAGCTCATGCAGACGAAGAGTCCGGCGAGCAGCACGAGGACGGGCAGCATGGCCCACCAGGCCGGCGATCCGGTCATCGCGACGAGGATCGTCGACGCGAGGAGGAGGATCAGCACCAGCACGATGGTGATCAGGAACGGTCTCGCGATCCGCGCTTCACCGACCCACACGGCGCGTTCGGTCTCCGCGAGTTCCAGGCGATCCGCGCGGTCGGCGAGGCTGATCCCACCGCGCACCGCCACTCGCGGCTGCGCGAACCAGGCGATCGCGCTCACGCCGACCCACGCCGCGAAACCGATACCGACGAGGCCGCCGACCGGGGGCGCATCGCGCGCGTCCGAGAGATCCACCTGCACGGCCACCGTACCCACGGTCAGCAGTTGCAGGAACCCCACCGTGCCCAGGCCGAAGGCCCCCATGAAGCGCTGGTACGGCGACCAGACCGGCATCGCCCCGCCGCGACCGCCGAGGAAGACGATGAGCGCGAAGAGGATCGTCATGCCGAATCCCATGCCTGCCGAGAGCGCGAGATACCCGAGGGGCGGGCCGAAGCCGTCCGGCCCCTGGGAGAAGCCCGACCAGTGAGTCGCCACCGGATCAGGCAGTCGGGGCATCCAGAGCAGCACGAGCGCCGTGCCGAGCAGCGTCGCCGCCGTCGGCAGATAGATCGTCACCCAGCGCGCGGCTCGGTGGGCGCGGGCGAGATCCGTGCGCTCGATCTCGCTCAGGGGCGGGGCGGCGTGTTCGGTCATCGCTCGACCTCCTGTTCTCGGACCTGCTCCCGGCCCGGCTCTGCGTTCTGCTCTCGACCACGGGCGTCGGGTTCCGCGGAAGGATCCGCCGGCGACCCGGCCGTGAGCCCCTCCGCATGGGTCATCATCGCGGCGAGCGCCGACGGGGCGACGCCGAGAGCCGCGGCGCGGGCCACGAGATCCTGAGCACTCGCGTACAGCTCGGCGATCCCGGCGGCGAGCTGGGTCACCACCGCCCCGCGCCCCCGGCGCAGATCGACGAGGCCCTCGTCGCGCAGGAGCTGGTAGGCGTGCAGCACCGTGTGCTGATTCACCTCGAGCCCTTGGGCGAGCACGCGAGCGGGTGGCAGCGTGTCCCCCGCGTGCACGCGACCGGCGGCGATGCTCGCACGCACCGAGTCGGCGATCTGGGCGTAGATCGCCCGGTCGCTGCTCGGATCGACTCGGATCAGCATCGCCGCCCATCTTAAGTTGAATAGTTCTAAATCAACTATAACTTTAAGGCGGCATCACCGCTACCGCATCCGCTCCGAACACGCGAAATCGTCCGGGCAGCACGCGTGGGCACGACTATCGCGTGCGTTCGGGACGATCGCACGCTGCCGGGACCGGCGGGCCCAGTCAGGCGAAGGCGGCGATGCCGGTCAATTCTCGTCCGATCACCAGCTGGTGCACCTCATCGGTGCCCTCGTAGGTGCGCACCGACTCGAGGTTGGCCATGTGCCGCATGACCGGGAAGTCGGAGGTGATACCGTCGCCGCCGAGGATCGCGCGGCAGGT
The DNA here is from genome assembly GCA_945952575.1 of uncultured Leucobacter sp. Taxonomy (GTDB): domain Bacteria; phylum Actinomycetota; class Actinomycetes; order Actinomycetales; family Microbacteriaceae; genus Leucobacter. The sequence continues at coordinate 2,146 of CAMFIY010000255.1, read as the reverse complement.
GCCGGCGATCTTGATCGCTTCGCGCACGTTGTTCAGCTTGCCGACCGAGATCTGCGCGTGCGGCAGCTTGCCGGCGTCCTTGAGGCGACCGAGATGCAGGGCGAGCAGCAGGCCCTTCTCGTATTCGAGGAACATGTCGGCGAGCTTGCCCTGGATGATCTGCTTCCCGCCGATAGGCGACCCGAAGACCTCGCGGGTCTGCGAGCGCGAGACCGCGGCCTCGAGGCAGGATCGCGCCGCCCCCATGACGCCCCAGGCGATGCCGTAGCGCGCCTCGTTGAGGCATTTGAACGGAGCCGAGAGCCCACGCGCATCGGGCAGCATCGCGTCGAGCGGCAATCGCACGTCATCGAGCACGATCTCGGTCTGCAGCGACGCCCGCATCGAGAGCTTGTTCTCGATCGCCGTCGCCCGGAAGCCGGGGGTGTCGGTCGGCACGACGAAGCCGCGCACGACGCCCTCCTCGTCCTTGGCCCAGATCACGCCGACGGAGGCGATCGTGGCGAGGCCGATCCAGCGCTTCTTGCCGTTGAGCACCCACTGATCGCCCTCGCGGCGCGCATTCGTCAACATGGTGTTGGGATCGGATCCGCCCTGCGGCTCAGTCAGGCCGAAGAAGCCGATCGCCTCGCCTCGGCCCATCGCCGGGAGCCAGCGCTGCTTCTGCTCCTCGCTGCCGAACTTGTAGATGGCTCCCATCGCGAGCGAACCCTGCACCGAGAGCGCGGTCCGGAACCCCGAGTCGACCGCCTCGAACTCCATCGCGACCAGGCCGTAGGCGACGGAGGAGGCGCCCCTCAGCCCGTAGCCCTCCATGTACATGCCGAACGCCCCGAACTCGCCGACCTCGGGCAGCAGCTCAACGGGCAGTCGCCGATCCTCGAACGCCTGGTCGATGATCGGCTCGATGCGGGTCCGTGCGAACTCGCGCGCCTCCATCTGCCACTCGCGCTCCTCGTCCGTCACGAAGTCGGAGACGTCGAAGAGCTGATCGATGGTCGTGGTCATGGGTGTCCTTAGGCTCGGAGGTTCGGTGAGGTGAGGGGGATGCCGCTGATTCAGCGCCAGGCGGCGCCGTCGTGCTCGCCGAGACCGGGCGGCGGCGTGCCGTAGCTCGCGGGCGTCACGGAGAACGAGATGGGGGTCGCGATGGATCGCAGCGTGTGCGTGCTCCCGTCGGGTCCGGTCGCCGGGGTCTCGGCGACGATGCCGAGTTCGAGCGACTCGGCGAGCTCGATGGCCTGGGCGATCGTGTTGACGCGGCCGGCCGGGATGTTCGCCGCGGTGAAGGCGTCGATCCACTCGGCGGCGGGGCGGGCGGCCAGACGCTCCTCGAGCATCTCGCGCAGCTCCGCCCGGTGCGCGACGCGGGAAGGGTTGTCGGCGAAGCGCGCATCGGTGGCGAGCTCGGGCACGCCGAGCACCTGGCAGAGCCGGGCGAACTGACCGTCGGTACCGACCGCGACCGCGACCGCCTGGTCGGCCGCCGCGAGCGTCTCGTAGGGCGCGATCGAGGGGTGCGCGTTGCCCATTCGGCCTGGCGAGACACCCGTCTCGAGGGTCGAGGAGGCCTGGTTCGCGAGCGCGGAGAGCAGCGATCCGAGCAGGGTGACTTTGACATGTTGGCCTTGGCCGACATGCACATCGGCACTGCCATGCCGCACGGTGCCTGCACCGGCATGCTGGCCGCGGCCGGCCGTGGAGCCGGGCGCGCCCGCGGGCAGATCCCGAGCGCGAAGGGCCGCTTGGATCCCGATCACCGAGTTGAGGCCGGTGAGGATGTCGACGAGCGCGACGCCGACCTTCGAGGGCTGTCCGCCCTCGCTGTCCGGCTGGCCGGTGATGCTCATGAGCCCGCCGACCGCCTGCACGAGCAGGTCGTAGCCGGGCAGGTCCTTGCCCGCGGTGTCGCCGAAGCCGGAGATCGAGCAGTAGACGACTCCGGGATTCTCCGCGGCGATCGCCTCGTAGCCGAGCCCGAACTTCTCCATCGTGCCCGGCTTGAAGTTCTCGATGACCACGTCGGCGGTGAGGGCGAGTTCACGGGCGCGGGCGACGCCCTCGGGCGAGCGCAGATCGCAGACGACGGAGCGCTTGCCGCGGTTCACGCCGGCGAAATAGGTGCTCTGACCGACCGCGTTGGTGG
>CAMFIY010000254.1 GCA_945952575.1 uncultured Leucobacter sp. | reverse complement strand
GACGACAACCTGGCGCCGGTGCCGTTCCGAGACTCGGACCTTCGACTCCCGGTAGCCGGGGAACGACTGGGCCCGGCCGGTGAAACCATGCGCCCACTCGGTGAGATCGTCCAGCCGCCCGGGGACGGCTGTGCGCGCCACCCGAGCCGTGACCGTGAGGTTATCTGGTTGCATGGTGTCCTCCCGGGGCAGAGGAAGCCCCGTCTCCCAGCGTATTGCGCCGATGACGCGGCACTGAACAGCTTCCGACCATCGGGGTCCGGATCAATAGCGCGAAATAGTGCTCTTCCGAGCAGTGGAGTGTCACCGCCACTGCCGCCTCACGCAGGATGGAAAGTTGAAAGACCTGGATCGACGGGGAGGTCATTTGCACGAGGCGTTTCGCTTGCTGCGGGAAGAAAGGCTCAAACGAGGCCGATACCATCGCCGAGCGACGGTGTATCACCCGGACGTAGAAGAGGTCGACCAGCTCTACGGTGTCCGGCTTCAGCTGGAGTCCTTAGGCGCGCGCCGGACGGTGGACGGATGCTGCGCTCCGAGATCGGCGCTTCGCGCGAGTACGGGACGCTAATGGATGCGGCGCTGGCAGTCGGTGACATGGACGCCTGGCTGGTGGCGCACCACGCGTTCCTCCGCTGCTGCGTCGCGCGTGCAGACATCCCGTTGGGGCGGGTAGTGGACTCCTACCCGGAACGCTGCTTACACATCTATCAGTTGTGGCACCCGCAGTCGTTCGCCATCGCTCATCGCGAGTACGAGGCCGTCCTCGAGTCGATCGTCAGGCGTCCGACGCCCAGGGGATCGATCTGTCGCCGCTGGCGACCCACGAGTTCGCCTTCGACGATGCCGCCGCCGCCTTCGAGCAGTCCCGCGACGCGTCCAGCAGCCTGAAGGTCCTGCTCCGACCGTAGAGCGCCTGGGCCGTCGGGGCCGTCACAGGGAGCCACGCGGGCGGCGTGGGGTGGCACGGGCTGCAGTGGCACCGCGGAGACGATCCTCCCGCCTGTCGGGTCGGCATCGGAGCGCGCGGTGCAGGAGGAGCGCGCCCACGTTGCAAGTAAGCTTTCTGCCGTGCAGAATCGACAGCTCGGGTCGCCGGGCGATCCACCCCAGTATCCGATCGAGTCGGTCGACAACGCGCTGAAGCTGATCCTGCTGCTGGGTGAGGAGCACGAGCTGCGGCTCACGGACGCCGGTGCCCTCCTCGGGGTGGCGACCTCGACCGCGCACCGACTTCTCGCGATGCTGGCATGGCGCGGCTTCGTGCGGCAGAACCCGGTGACCAAGGCTTACGGCCCTGGCCCGGCGCTGACGACGGTGGCCTTCTCGGTGCTGCGCAGGATGGATGTCCCGAGACTGGCGCAGCCGATCCTCGAGGACCTCAGCGCCGCCCTCGGTGAGACCTGCCACCTGGGCACGCTCGAGGGCAACCATGTCCGATTCCTCGCCGTTGCCGAGCCCGATGTGGCCGTGCGCGTGGTTTCGAGACTGGGCAAGACCCTGCCGGCGCATTGCACCTCGACCGGCAAGGCGCTGCTTGCCGAGCTGAGCGACGAGCAGCTCTTCCGGCTGTACCCGGACGAGCAGCTCGAGATCGTCACACCGAACTCCATACGTTCCCGAGACGAACTCGTCGCCGAACTGGTTCGGACACGACTGGACGGTTATGCCGTGAATCGGCAGGAAAGCGAGGACGGCGTGGCGAGCGTCGCGGTCCCGGTCCACGTCTCGTCGGGACTGCGACTGGCGATCAACGCCTCCGCGCCCGTGCAGCGGTTACCGCCGGGCAAGGTCAAGTCCCTAGCGCGGTCACTGCAGGACGCCGCGATCCGCCTCGCCGAACTGTTGGGGTGAACCGGCCCGGGTCGTCGTAGCGCCCATGGATGCGCTGCGCACGCGAACACGCCGCTGATGAGCGTGGCTGCGGGAGCGACCGACCCGCCGCCGTGGGCCTCAGTGCCCGTTGGCCGGATCGTCCGGGTCGCGGGCGGCTTCTTCGCCTTGATCCAGCCCACTCAGCGTCGCCATATCCTCCGAGCTGAGCGTGAAATCGAAGACGTCGATGTTCTGCGCGAGATGCTTCTCATCGCCGGCGCGCGGGACGGGAACGATCCCTTCCTCGATGTGCCAGCGCAGTAGGACCTGTGCGGGCGACTTGTCATACTTCGACGCGATCGCGGTCACCGCGGGATCGGACAGCAGGGCTCCTCCGCGTCCGAGCGGGCTCCACGCCTCGGTCAGGATGCCGTGAGCGCGCTGGAAGCTGCGCTGTTCGACACGGGCGATGTCGACGCTGAGCTGGATCTGATCGACGTCGGGGACGACACCGGTCGCGTCGACGACGCGCTGAAGGTGGTGAGACTTGAAGTTGGAGACGCCGATCGCCTTCACTCGTCCCTCTTCGAGCAGTCTCACCAGACCCTTCCACGCTTCGACGTATCGGTCGAGGGCCGGAACCGGCCAATGGATCAGGAACAGATCGAGGTAGTCGACGCGAAGGGTCTTCAGCGATCGGTCGTACGCGCGCTGCACTCCCTCGACGCTGTGGTCCTCCTTGTTGAACTTGCTCGTGATGAAGACCTCGTCACGAGGGATGCCCGATGCACGCAGACCGGCACCGACGGCCTCCTCATTCGCGTACTTGTACGCCGTATCGAACAGGCGGTAACCGTAGCCGACCGCCTTCTCGACCATCGTTGCGCACTCGTCTCCCGTGAGTGGCCACGTGCCCACCCCGATTCGCGGGATGCGGTGACCGTGCAGGAGGGGGAGGGTGGTGTCGTCAGCTCTCATCGGGCGGCCGCCTTCGCCGGAGCCGTGCTCGAGGGCTCGAGGAGGGCGCGCAGCCGATGTATCAGCTCGTCCGCCTTCGCTCGCGAGGCGACCGAGCGGCGGGCGTCGACGAGGGCACGCGGCCAGTTCACGATGACGGCACCTTCGGCCTGCCCTTGGCTCTCGCCGTACACGACGGCGAAGCGGTCCTGCGCAGGGTCGCCCACCATCGTCCAGTGATCAGATCCGGTATGCCCGACGATCTGGATCTTCCAGTCGTACTGGTCGCTCCACACATACTCCGTCGGGTCGTAGCTGCGCAGGTCATCCGGGTGAGCGATGTTATGCGCGACAATCAGCGCCTGATCCGTCGCGCTCGTCCAGTGCTCCAACCGGATCGGGTCGGGATGCCGTCGGTTCATGAATCGTGCCACGTCGCCGATCGCATACACGTGGGAGACGCCGACGGCGGCAAGCGTGCCTTCGCAGACGACACCGTTATCCAGCGCGAGGCCCGACGACTCGAGCCACTCCGTGTTGACGACCGCTCCGATACCGAGCAGGACAGCGTCGACATCCAGCGTCGCGCCATCGGTGAGCGTGACCTGGACGCGGTCACCCGTGCGCTCGACGTTCTCGACGGAGACGCCGAAGCGTAGCTCAGCACCCTCCCTGCGGTACTTCTCCGCGAAGATACCGCCCACTTCCATATTCATCGCCCGGCCCATCGGAGCACCGATCGGTTCGATGATGGTGACCTTGACACCGGCCGCAAGCGCTGTGGCGGCCGCCTCGGCGCCGATGAATCCGGCGCCGACCACCGCGAGGTGGCGGCCCGGAACGAGCTCCTTGCGCAGCTCGTCGGCATCGGCGCGGGTACGCAGCACGTGGACGCCGGGAGTGGAAGCCCACGGGGTTCGGCGAGCTCGGGCACCCGTCGCGATGACGAGGATGTCGTAGGTCAGCTCGCTGCCGTCGGCGAGCGTCAGCGTCTTGCCGGCAGGATCCAGCTCGGTCGCGGCGACGCCGAAACGGGTCTCGACCCGCAGGCCTTCGAGCGCTTCCGCCGTCGTCAGCGCGATCTCCGGGTCGGATGCGGCGCCGCTGAGGTACTTCTTCGACAGCGGGGGACGGTCGTAGAGGGGATGGCTCTCCTGGTCCACCAGCGTGATCGCGCCGGTGAACCCCTCCGAACGAAGATTCTGTACGAGCTTGACTCCGGCGACGGAAGCACCGACGACGACGACGTGAGACATGCGAATCGGCTCAACCCTCGACAGACAGCGCCGAGACCGGGCAGCTTCGGGCGGCTTCCTCGACGCGAGTGCGCTCCGCGTCCGGCACCTCGAGCTGCAAGAGCACGACCTTGCCGTCGTCGTCGATGTCGAAGTAGTCTCCCGCGGCCACGACGCAGTTCGCGTAGCCCTGGCAGAGGGAGAGGTCAGCCTTCACCGTGGCCATGGTCATTCCTCGTTGATGATGGGTCGGGGTCGGGGGACATGGGCGCGTACGGCGACCCGATCATCGCTGAGAACGTCTGGACGGTCTGCCAGGTGAGCGCCTCCAGCTCGAGCGGGTCGAGTGCGATCCATTGTCCGGATTTCGGAGAGTCGATGAGCAGACGCGTCCCGTTGCGGGTCTCGACCCGGCTCACCGTGATCTCAGAGAACTCGTTGGCGATCGTGAGCGGCTCGCCGACGGTGCGCGCGACCAAACGTGCGCGCTCCTCGGCGGCGGCGATCGCGGCGGCCCGATCGACGTCGGCGCCTTCCCACTCCAGGGTCACAGGAAGATCGCCAGGTTCTGGGTGCGGAGCACCGACTCGTCGACCAGGCTGACGCGGCGCGCGAGCTTGTACTCGCCTCCGACGTCACGGAAC
>CAMFIY010000253.1 GCA_945952575.1 uncultured Leucobacter sp. | reverse complement strand
AGCGGCATGGTGACGAAGGTGAGCGGATCCACCCTGACCGTCGAGCGCACCGCACCCGACGGCACCACCGGCGAGCAGGAGTTCACCGTCGACGATTCCACGAGCTACACCCGGACCGAGCAGGCGACGAGCAAAGCGCTCGAGGTGGGGGCGTGCGTCGTCGCGACGGGCGCCTACTCGGGCGAGAGCCTTGCGGCGACCTCGCTGGCCGTCTCGCCCGCGGGCGACCGGGGCTGCGATCTCGGCTTCGGCGGGCGCGGTCAGGGCGCCGGTCAGGCGGGCGGCGCGGATCAGGCCGGAGCAGGGTCGTGAGCCCGAAGACGAGACGGCGCGGCACGTCGAAGTCGCGCGGCGCCTCCAGACTTCGCACCGGCCTCTTCATCGGCGGCGGGGTGCTCACCGCGGGGGCGCTCGTGCTCGCCGGCACGAGCATCGCCTCGGCGCTCGCGGCAGGGGATCGCTACCGCACCGCGACCGTCGAGAACGCCTCGATCTCGGAGACCGTCGACACGAGCGGCACCATCGCGTCGGCTACGCGCTACGACCTCGCGTTCCAGACGGACGGCACCGTGGCGAGCGTGGCGGTCGCGGTCGGCGACACCGTGACGGCCGGGCAGAAGCTCGCAACGCTGAAGCGATCCGAGCTGAAGGAAGCGGTCGCCGAGGCCGAGCAGGCGGTAACGGATGCGAAGCAGACCCTCGCCGAGGATGAGGAGGCGCAGGCCTCGGGCGGCACGGGTGCCGCTTCGTCGGGTGACGGCATCGGCGCTTCCGCGAGCGGATCCGGCGACACGGCGACCAGGGCCACCCCCGCCGCCACCGCGGCGACGGCGACCGCGAGCACGGCCCTGGCGCCCGGGGCCGGATCCGGCGCGGCCGTCACCGCGACGCAAGCGGTCGCAGATCCCGGCGGCTCCGGCGGCACCGATCCCGCCGTCGCCGCGGCGATGAAGCAGGTCACCGCCGCACAGGCGGCCTTGCTCGCGAAGTACCAGGAGGTGCAGGGGCAGATCGACAGCACCGACACGATCATCGATACCGCGACCGCGACCTGCCAGGTGTTCCTCCAGGCCGTGCTCGCCGAGCCGGCCGGCGACGACTCCGACGGCGGGGATCCCGGCACCGATCCCGGCACCGCGGCTGGCATGACGCTCGAGGAGGCCCAGGCCGCGCTCGAGGCGTGCCAGGCGCAGATCACGCAGGTGCAGAGCGGCCAGGCCGCCATCGGCGAAGGTCAGCAGGCCGTGCAGGATCTCGCCGCCGATCTCGACCGCGCCGTGACCGCCCTGCGCACGGCCGTCGAGCAGGCCGGTTCGGGCTCGGGGTCGGGATCCGGCTCTGGGTCGGGATCCGGCTCGGTTCCGGGCGGCGGATCCACGCCGGGCGCCGGGTCTGGTTCGGGCACGGCGCCGGGCGGATCGGGTTCGTCCGGCGGTGCGCCCGGCGGTTCCGACGGCTCCGGTGCCTCGGGCGGCACGACGACCGTCGTCACCGCCGAGCAGTTGCTCGCAGACCAGGCGGCGATCGATCTCGCCGAGGGCGAGCTGAAGATCGCGCAGGCGCAGCTCGCGTTCTCCGCGATCACGAGCCCGATCGACGGCACGGTCGCGGCGGTATCGATCGCCAAGGGCGACGACGTGACGGCGGGATCCGACAGCGCGGTCATCACGGTGATCGGGGAGGACGGCTTCGTCGCGCAGGCGAACGTCGGCCTGAACGACATCGAGAAGCTCGCGCTCGACCAGCCGGTGACGGCGGTGGTCTCGGCGACGGGCAAGAGCTACACGGGCACGGTCTCGTCGATCGGCGTGCTCGACGTGTCGACGACCAGCACGCCCGCGTTCGCCGTGGTCGTGGCGCTCGACACGGATGAGGACCAGCTGCTGAACGGCGGCTCCGCGCAGCTGAGCATCCAGACGGCGTCGGTCGACGACGTGCTCACCGTGCCCACTTCGGCGGTCCACCGCGACGGCGCGACCACGACGGTGAACGTGCTGAGCGGCGGCGAGGCGACGGCGACCACCGTGAAGCTCGGCGCCGTCGGGGCCGAGCGGACGGAGATAGCCTCGGGCCTGCGCGCGGGTCAGACGGTGGTGCTCGCCGATCTCACCCGGGCGATCGACAGCGGCAGCCAGAACCAGCAGTCGGGCGGGCTCTCGGGCCTGGGCGGCAGCGGGAGCGGCCAGCGCGGCTTCGGCGGAGCGGGCGGCTTCTCCGGCGGCCCGCCCGCCGGCTTCACGCCGCCCGGCGGCAATTGACCGGTATCGGGCCGGCATCGGATCGTGCGTTGCGCTCGTCGCCAGCTCGGCAAGGCCCTGTAGGTATTGGCTTCCTCCTCGCCTGGTTGCCGCCCGCCTCGTGAGCCGTTCACCCTGACTATCCCGACGCGCCGCGCCCGCTCAAGCCGTACGGCCTGCCGGCAACGATCTGGTTCCTTCCCTACCGGACCTCGGTGCGGTTGGCAGTTCGCGAGCGTCGGACAACCACGGTGGCGCCGATCACCCCGAACACGCACAGGCCGGCTCCGATCCAGATCTCCGGACCAATCTGGTCGAACCAGGTGCGTCGATCTTCGAGCGGGCCGCCGCCTCCTGCGGCCCCCTCGATACCTTCGGAGTCAGCCAGGGTTGCCAGGAACCGCTTCGACACCACCTGCATCAGCTCTCCGACCTCGACCGGGTTCGGAGCTTCCATGGCCGCCGTATCGTTCAGCGCGGTGATCTCATCGCCGCTCATTGCGAACCATTCCCTCGTCATCGGATCCTCAATCAGGGTGCTGGACGGATCCGCGGTGGCGACGCCCGCCGCGGTCTTGCCGTCCGAGCCGAACCCGGCGATCTCAGCCGGTGCGTCGGGAGTCGGTCGCCAGACGCGGAAGATCCCCAGCGGCTCATCGTTCTTGGTCAAGAACGGCGCAACCCACTCGTCAAGCGTCGTTATGGGATGCTCGGCCGATCTCCCGTACAGAAAGTCCTTGCTCCAGTGATTGATCCGGAAGATCGTTCCGAAATGATCGACGCTGGAGAAATCCGGGGCCTTCTCATCCACGGTCACCAGGTTCTCCTGGGTCTCGCGTATCTTTGCCAGTGCCGCTTCGCCGAACTGAGCCTCCGCATCGCTCGGAACCCGATCGTCCGCAGCATTCCCCGCGGCGGGCATCATGAGCAATCCCGCGAAGGCGAGCAGCACCGTGGCGGTGACCGTAATGATTTTCCGCATCGTCGTCATCCTCTGAACGTGTAGAGCGTGTGCGTCCATGTGTGGCCGGATCCGGAGTGGATCCATGTAGCGGAATGAAGCTCCGTCGTCCCACCATCCGGGTCGATTCCCAGAACTCGGCGATGCGCCCCTCCCACGATCCGCTCCTGCGGACATCCTCGCAGCCGCTCTCCCGTGCGACCACGGGGCCGCACCGGGAGCCGCGCGATGCGATAGCGTGCCTCCATGAACGTTCGACGCGGAACCTTCTCAGTGCTCGTCGCGCTGGCGACCGCGCTGTGTCTCAGCGGCTGCGGGATGGTCAACCCCGCGCTCGGCTATGTCATAGGCGGCCTGGAGGCCTCCGCGGACGATCCGCGGGCCTGCTGCGACGTGCTGCGGAACGCCCCCGAGGGCTGGGAGATCGCGCCGTTCGGCAACGACGTCGCCGCCGACTGGGCCTGGGAGCTCGACGTCGCCGAGGGCTGGTCCTTCATCGACGAAGCGCTGCGCGCCGGGATGCCGGATGCGGTGCCCGACGAGATCGATGTGGACATCGCGCTCGCGGCTGCCGAGACCGTCGCGCACGGGCTCGGCAGCCCGACCCAGGACGACGTCTACACGGAGTCCGTGAGCGCGTTCGTCGAGCGGGTGGGTGAGCCGCCCGCCGAGACGGTCGAGCTCGCCCAGCGCTTGGTCTCCGAACTGTTGGTGAGCGACGATCCGATTTCGCAGCTGTATGCGGACGCCGGCTATTCGCACGAGTGGGAGGCCATGCTCGCCGGGATCCTCGCGGCCCTCTCCCCCTAGACCCCGGACCCCGGCGCGCACGCAGATCCGACGCCCTCGCCCGGGAGTGCAGCGCATCTCGTGTCCAAGCCGTATCGATCGAGGTGCATAATGTAGGCGTGTTCAGCAGTGCGGGGGAGACATCGGCGATCGCCGGCGTGGTGGATCGTCCGCGTCTGAACCGCGTGCTCGACTCCCCGCTCGTCCGCGTCTGCGTGCTGCAGGGGCCGAGCGGCTCCGGCAAGACCACCCTGGCGCGCAGCTGGGCCCTTCAGCAGGAGCGATGGCCCGTGACCTGGGTGTCGCTCAGCGACCGCGTCACCAGCCGCAAGGCGTTCTGGGAGCACGTGGCGGGCAGCGCCACCCGGGTGGGGGATCTCTCGGAGGAGGCGGCCGCGGAGGTGCGGCTCCGGTTGAGCCTCGACACCGACCCGGTGCGGATCGCGAGCCGGATCCTCGCCGATGCCGGGCCGGTGGTCCTCGTGTTCGATGCGTACGAGCACCTGGGCGACGCGATGGAGATGATCGACGCGGATCTCGCCCTCCTGCTGGCCGAGGCGCCCGAGCTGCGCGTCGTCATCACCACGAGGGCGCCGAGCGGGCTGGTGGATCTGGCGCTCGACGACGGCGGCATCGTGCGTCTGATCACCCTCGGCGAACTCGCGCTGACCGCCGAGGAGGTGGGCGAGCTCATCGCGGCCCAGCCCGG
>CAMFIY010000252.1 GCA_945952575.1 uncultured Leucobacter sp. | reverse complement strand
GGCCGGGGCGGCACGGCGGGCGCTCGCCCGATGCGGCCGCGAATGCGCCGAGGAGCCGTGCGCGGGCGTGGACGAACTGGCCGAACTGCGGCGGCGACTGGACGGCCTCATCCCCATCGCCGCCGACGAGAGCGTCCGCAAGGCCGAGGACCCGCTCGCCGTGGCACGAGCCGGCGCGGCCGATCTCCTCATCGTGAAGGCGCAGCCGCTCGGCGGGCTGACGCGCGCGCTCGGGATCGTGCGCGCGGCCGGACTGCCCGTCGTGGTCTCGAGCGCCCTCGACACCTCGGTCGGCATCGCGATGGGCCTCCGTCTCGCGGCCGCGCTGCCCGAAGGCGCGCTCGCCGGGGCCTGCGGTCTCGGCACGGTGGCGCTGCTCGCGGGCGACGTGACGCGCGAATCGTTGATTCCCCACGACGGCGAGCTGGCGGTCGTCAGGCCGGAACTCGATCCCGAGCTGCTGGATCGCTACGCCGCGGCACCGGATCGCGCGGGGTGGTGGCTCGACCGCCTCGCGCGCTGCCACGCGCTCCTGGCCGAGCGGCTCACACTCGCGTAGTCGGACGCCCGGATCGCTTCACCACTGCGATCATCTGCCCGATCACGGCCGCGATCATGAAGCCGCCCGCAGCCATCGCACCCGGAATCCGACCGTCGTCCCCGGCCATCGGGCCGATGGCCCAGAAGAAGAGGACGCACTGGGCGACGGCGGCGATCGGAATCGCTCCGAACGCGATCGTCTTGAGCGACGCGCTCGCCCGGCGCTTCGACCTGAGGCCGAAGGCGAGGGTGCCGAGTGACGCGGCGATGACCAGTCCGGCCAGACCGAGCATGAGCGCGTACGGCAGCCGGTAGGCGGTCAGGTAGCCGTCGTAGGCGTCGGCGGCGATGCCGCTGAAGGTGCCGGGGACGAAATCGATCCGCACGCCGAGGTCGGAGCTCAGCCCCAGGTTGTACTTGTCGAGCTCGAGCGGATCGAACACGAAGCCGCTGCCCGGTCCATCGACCGTACCACCCTCGTAGTCGTCTCGCGGGACCAGTTCGGCGGCGTCGACGTCCAGCACCATCAGCGCCGAGCCGTCCGCCCGGGCGGTCTTCGATCCGATCCGGACGTTGTGCAGGTCCTGATCATGGTCGCTGACGAACGAGGCTTCGCGCGTCCAGGGCTGGAACCAGTTGCCGTTCTCCCCGGGCACCTCCGCCCGGTCGGAGTCGGAGTCGATCCAGCCTCCGCGGAGGGCCGCGTCGACGAGGTCCGGGGCCAGTACGAACTCGACCCGGATGGGGCGCACCGGCGCGGATCCGGCGAACGGGTTGCTCGGTGTCGTGTAGTACTCGTGCTCCCAGAAGGAGTAGAGCGCGGTCCAGCGGAGCTGCTGAATCGTCCTCGGTCCGTCGGAGGCTTCGACCACGGGGCTGGCGAGGGAGTAACGGATCGCGACCTCGTGCGCGCCCTCGAGCGCGTCCTCGAGCTGCGTGACCATAGCCGTGCTCCGGGTCTGCGGCTCGTCCATCTCACGATACGGGACGGCGTCGCCGTCGATGGTCACCGACTCCAGCGAGAACCCGAGGCTCTGGCCGAGACGGCTGCTCGGCCACTCCCGGACGAACTGCGGCACATTGCCGCCGCCCGCATCGAAGTCGACCGTCTGATGCTCGACGACCTCCAGTCGCGCCCGCCCGTCCGCATCCCGGGCGAGTTCGGCCCGGATGTCGAAGCCCTCGACCTGGGTGCGGACCGTCCCGGGGATGTCGTTGTACTCGGAGATGTGGTCGGCACCCGACTCGTACGGCGCGGGTAGGGCGGAGACGGTGACGATGGATCCGGCGAGCACGGCGAGGGAGGCCGCGAATGCGAGCACGGCGGGCGCCGAGACGAAGCTCTCGGATCGCCACCCCCGATCGAGATACGGATCTCCTGCCTCGCCCGAAGCGAGCGCGGTGACGGCGTCCCCGGCGCGTCGAGGCGATTCGTAGAGCATGGCGTAGCTCAGCAGCGGATCGTCCACCGGGCCGCGATCCATCAGCCGGGTGGCCCGCGCGTAGACGTCGATCCCCTTGAGCTGCTGGTTGACCAGCGCACCCGCCGGGGTGAGCGGCCGCGGCCGGATGACGACGCTCATGGTCGCGAGCGCGAGCGCGGTCGAGACCATGACGAACGCCGCAGGCCACCAGACGACCAGCAGGATCACCTGGTGGGAGAGCTGACGCAGCAGCCCCCACTGCAGGAGCGCGATGGCGAGCGACGCGAGCAGGAACGTATCCCTGACGTAGCTGTCGGGCGCCCAGCGCAGCTTCTTCGCCATGATCGGATCGGGCCTCGAGAGCCGGTCGACTCGCGCCCAGACGGCGGGGAGGTTGCCCACCCGGCCGGCCCGATGGCCGGCGCGGGCGACGGAGGCGAGCCACACGTTCCGCTGATCCGTGTCCCGGCTGCCCGGGAGCTGCTCCAGCGCCTCGCTCGCCTCGGCGGCGGCCCTGGCGGATCGGCGCGATCCGATCCTCGGCCGGCCCGACCTGCGGCGATCCCGATCGCGCGGCTTCCCGGCGAGGGCATCGATGAGTTCGAGGTGCCGCGACTTGCGGAGCAGTCTGGCCGCCTCCGACGCCGAGAGACCCTCGGGCGGCTCGCTGCGCGGCAGGTACCAGGGATCCCCTGCGCTGTCGGCCCAGACCACGCGGCGGGCGGCGAGCGCGAAGAGCAGCAGGACGACGAGCAGCGCCAGAGGGAGCAGCGGGCCGTAGGTCTGGATCCAGAAGAACGTGGTCTTGGGCGGCTGGGTGAAGGTGCCCGGTTCGAAGACGGCGTCGATCCAGATGTCGGCGTTGGGCGGCAGCGTCTGGTCGTTGGAGAAGGAGTAGCTCACCGTGTCCGCGGTCGTCTCATCCGGGGTGAGGCGTTCGGTCCCGCTGACGAGCAGCCACCCGACGTAGGCCTGCGGAGCGCGGATGAGGGCGTCATCCGCCTCGCGCGGCAGGGTGAACGAGACCTCGACCCCCTTCGTGGCCTGGGGCCAGCTCGGCGCGAGCACCGGCCAGGACCACTGATCCACGGTACGGCCGCCCGCAGTATCGGTCTCGGTGGTGACGAGATCGTGCAGCTCGTAGGACAGGGTGACCCGCTGCCTGCCCTCGAGCTGACGGCCGTCCGAGCGCTCGACCCTGACCGTGGTGGTCGCCGGCCCCCGATCCACCGTCACCTTCGCCGGCTCGCCGTCGATCGTGGCCGCGTGCAGCGCGAATCGCGCGTCGTGGCCTTTGAACTCGGTGACGACCGTGCGCCGGATCTCGTGCTCGGGACCGTTGCGGAAGTCGGCGGTGTAGCTCTCGTCGACGGTTACGGCGAATCTGCCGGCCGCCGTGCGTTCGACCTCGTAGTCGAATGCGGCGTCGCGAGCGACCCAGTCGACCTCGTCGACCTTCGCCGAGTCGATGACGTCGTCGAAGTCGAGCGGTTTGTTGATGATCGGACCGACGAGCAGCAGCACGCCGATCGCGGCGAGGAGGAGCCAGAAGAACCGGATCCCGTTGCGCAGCGGCTTGCCGCCCCGCGCGCGCAGGCGCTCCTCGATCCATTCGAGTGCTCGCGCCATCGCGCGGAACAGCGGTGTGTGCTCGGGCTGCGGATCCGGGATCCGACCCGAATGGATCAGATCGGGATCCGACCCGGCGATATCGAAGATGTCGTGCCGGGACGCAGAGTCGGGAGCCGGCGCCTCTCGATCCATGGCATCGCCGTCGGAGGTCTGGTCTCGGCGGCTCATGCTTCCACCCTAAGGGGAGGCGTCGACATGTCCGGGCCCGGCCCGGCCGGGCCACCCGACCGGCTGCTCAGGAACCCGAGCTGAAGACGGTGTGGAGCGGATGGTCGCTGACCTTGTCGCGGCCGCCGAGCCCCTCGATCTCGAAGAGCACCGAGGTTCCGCAGACCGGATAGCCGAGCTGTTCGAGCATGTCGAGCGTCGCGGCGACCGTACCGCCGGTCGCGAGCACGTCGTCGATCACGAGGACGCGCGTGCCCGGCTCGAGATCCGCGTGCATCTCGATCGTCGCCGTGCCGTACTCGAGCGCATAGTCGATCGTGACCGCCGGCTGCGGCAGCTTGCCGGCCTTGCGCACCGGGACCATGCCCGTGTCGGCGACGATCGCGGCGGCGGCCGCGAGCAGGAACCCGCGCGCCTCGATTCCGGCCACCACGTCGAACTGGCCTTCGAAGGGTGCGATGAGCGCCTCGGTCGTGACCCGGAGCGCCTCGGCGTCGGCGAGCAGCGGGGTGATGTCGCGGAAGAGGATGCCCGGCTGCGGGTAGTCGGGGATCTCGCGGATCAGGCTCTCGGCCCTGCTGAGCTGTGCGGTGAGATCGGCGGCGCTGGGTTCGTTCGACACCATGACAGGGTACCGTGCCCGGAGGCGGGTGGAGGCGTCGCTTCGGATCCGCGCGCCCGGCGCACCCGCGCGGGGCGAGTACTCCGGCGCATCATCGATTTCCGTTTGCGCGCAGATTCGGGTAGAGTCTCTGAGGTTGAGAAATCAACGTGCGCCCCTAGCTCAGCTGGATAGAGCATCTGACTACGGATCAGAAGGTCGGGGGTTCGAATCCCTCGGGGCGCGCCACAGAGAACACCCGATCAGATGCAGATTCTGATCGGGTGTTTTGTTTCTCCGCCCGAAGGCCGTCCGGCCCGGGGCTACGCGCGGGCGCCCTCGCCCAAGCGCCGCATCAC
>CAMFIY010000251.1 GCA_945952575.1 uncultured Leucobacter sp. | reverse complement strand
GCCCGAGGTGTAGATCTCGGTGGTGGCCGTATCATTAAAAACGTAGGCGGCGACGGGTGCCGCGACCTCGGGCACCTCGTATCCGAGCTCGCTCAGACGGTCTTCGATCACTGGCATATCAGGCCTTCCTTCTCTTCAGGTATGCGACGTTCCCACCGGCCGGTCCCTCGATGATCTGCACGAGCTCCCAGCCCTGCGCGCCCCAGTTGTTGAGGATCTGGGCCTCGTTGTGCAGCAGCAGGGGGGTCACGAAGTACTCCCAGGCCGGCTGATCGAGATCGGGGCTGTCGCTCACGTGGGCTCCTGTCGGTTCGGGATCCGCGCCGGCGGCACGGCGGAGGCGGACGCAGAAAGACCCGTTCAGGCCGCGGAAGAACCCGCGGCGGGGATTTGTCAGGCGTGTCGCTTACGATAGATTCTATGGCTTCTTCCTCACCCCGCCCTCCGCAGGGCTCCGTCCGGATCGCCAAGCCCCGGAGTGCGGGCGGCGCACTCGGCGGCTTCGTCGGCGCAATCATCATGAGCGTCGTGGCCGGCATCCTCGTGACCGTCGCGGTGACGCCCGTCGTCGCGATCAGCGGCATCACGGCGAACTCGGCGATCAGCATCTTCGAGAACCTGCCCGCGCACCTGAACCCCGGCCAGCTGGCGCAGCCCTCGACGCTCTACGCGAAGAAGGGCAAGAAGGAAGTCAAGATCGCCGACTTCTACGCGCAGAACCGGCAGATGGTCGGCTGGAACAGCATCTCGCAGTTCGCCAAGGACGCGGCGGTCGCGGGCGAGGATCCGCGCTTCTTCACCCACGGCGGCGTCGATGTGCTCGGTCTCGGCCGTGCGACGCTCGGGAGGCTCGGCGGCGGCGACTCCGGTGGCGCCTCGACCATCACGATGCAGTACGTGCGCAACGTGCTCGTGCAGCAGGCGGAGAACATCCCTGACGAGAAGGCCAGCAAGGCCGCCTACATCGAGGCGACGAGAGAGACCCCTGACCGCAAGCTCAAGGAGATGCGGTACGCGCTCAGCATCGAGAAGAAGTACTCGAAGAACCAGATCCTGCTCGGCTACCTGAACATCGCCAACTTCGGCGGCACCGTCTACGGCATCGAGTCCGCCGCGCAGACCTACTACGGCACGCACGCGAAGGATCTGACGCTGAGCCAGGCCGCCAGCCTGGTCGGCATCGTGCAGAATCCCTACAAGCTGCAGCTGGACATCCCCGACAACCTGAAGCGCAATACGGACCGCCGCGACTGGGTGCTCGGCCGCATGCTCGACACGGGCCGGATCACCCAGGCCCAGTACGACGAAGCGGTCGCCGAGAAGGTGAAGCCGAAGATCACACCGCTCTACTCGGGCTGCGGCGTCGCGGAGAAGACGAAGTACGCTCTCGGCCATTTCTGCGACTTCGTGCAGCGCACGATCGAGAGCGACCCGCTCTTCGGCGACGACGTGGACGAGCGCAACTTCAACTTCCTCCGCGGCGGCTACAAGATCATGACCACGATCGATCTCGACATCCAGAAGGCCGGCAAGGACGCGATGCGCGCCAAGGTGCCCTCGACCATGACGGGCATCAACGTCGGCGGCGCGAGCGTCAGCGTCGAGGTCGGCACCGGGCGCATCCTCGGCATGGTGCAGAACCGGCCGTTCTCTGACGATCCGGCGTATCTGAAGAAGCACAAGGGCTACACCAGCATCAACTACAACACCGACTTCGACATGGGCGGCTCGAGCGGCTTCCAGGTCGGGTCGACGTTCAAGCCGATCACGCTCGCCGAGTGGATCCGCACCGGCCACTCGATCATGAACATCGTGAACGTGAACGGACGCACGGTCCCCGAGAACTCCTTCAAGGACTCCTGCGTCGACGGAGGGGTCTACGGCTACGGCTCGTTCACCTTCTCGAACGACAACCTGGGCATCCGAGGCAACCAGTCCGTGCGCACCGCGATCGCCAACTCCATCAACGGCGGCCTCGTCTCGATGGCGCAGCAGTTGGATCTCTGCGACATCTTCAAGATGGCGTCGGATCTCGGCATCCACCGCGCGTCGAAGCAGACCAACAAGGATCTCCCGACCTACGGCACGACCGATCTCACCGAGGTGCCCTCGAACGTCTACGGCGGCATCGACGAGATCGCCCCGCTGACCATGGCCAACGCGTACACCGCGTTCGCCGGTAAGGGGAAGCTCTGCACCCCGACCCCGATCGACAGCATCACCGGGGCCGACGGAGAGGCGGTGCCCTTCACCAAGTCGAAGTGCAAGCAGGCCATCAGCGCCGACGTCGCAGCCGGGGTCGCGAACACGCTGCAGTACACGGTGACCAACGGCCTCGCGCGTCACGCCGCTTCGGCGATCGGCATCCCCCACCTCGGCAAGACCGGCACCACGGACGACGTGATCGACAACTGGACGATCGGCGCGAGCACCAAGGTCGCGACGGCCACCTGGGTGGGCAACGCCGGCCCGTACTGCTTCAGCAAGACGGACTGCCGCCGGGTCTCGACCATGAACTTCGGCGGCTGGGGCGGCCTCATGATCGCCGACCAGACCATCTGGCCCGCGATGATGAACGTGGCCGACCAGAAGTACGGCGGAGACGCGTTCCCGCCGCCGCCTGCCGCCTCGATCATGCAGACGATGGTCGCGGTGCCGGATGTCACCGGCAAGTCGCCCGCCGAGGCGCAGCAGATTCTGACCGCCGCGGGCTTCACCCCCGAGGTCAGCAACGAGACGAAGGACTCCTCCGTCCCGAAGGGCATGGTCGCCGAGACCAACCCCGGCGCCGGCACGAACGCTCCGAAGGGCATCGGCATCGTCATCTACCTGAGCAACGGCAAGGCCGTCTCAGTGCCCAACGTGGTCGGCAAGCAGTACAACGATGCCGTCGGAACGCTGAATGCGGCCGGCTTCGGCACCGTCGTCGGCGAGTGCGTTGGAAAGGGCGGCCACCCGAAGGGCAGCGACACCGTGGTCTCGATGAGCCCCGGCGCCGGGAAGGACGCGAGTCGGAAGGACCCGATCACTCTGCGCGTGAAGTGCACATGAGCCGGGCGTTGAAGGTGCTGGGGGCTGCGGCCCTCGGCGCCCTCGCCTGGGGCACGCTCGTGGAGCCCCGACTGTTCACCGTGCGCAGGCACAGTCTGCCGCTGCTGCCCGCCGGGGCGCATCCGCTCCGGATCCTGCAGCTGAGCGACCTGCACCTCGCGCCGTGGCAGACGGGCAAGGTCGACTGGGTGCGCGGACTCGTCGAGCTGCGCCCGGACCTGGTCGTGCTCACCGGGGACCAGATGGGCCATCTCGAGGCCCGCGGCGCGCTGCTGCACGCCTTCGAGTCATTCGCCGATGCCGGCATCCCCGGCGTCTTCGTGCACGGATCGAACGACTACTACGGCCCGATCGCCAAGAACCCGTTCAACTATCTCCGCGCGCCGAGCCGTCTCGCGACGCGCATGCCCGACCTCGACAATGCGGCGCTGACCCGAGGCCTGCTCGATCTCGGCCTCATCGACCTCAACAACTCGGCGACGAGGATGACCCTGCGCGGCACCGATGTCGAGCTCTTCGGCCTCGGGGATCCGCACATCCGCTACGACGACCCGGTGCGGATGCGGAGTGCCCGGCAGGCCCTCGAGGCCGATCATCCGGCCACGCCCGACACGGTGCAGCTGGGCGTCGTCCACGCCCCGTATCAGCGCGCGTTGAACGAGCTCCTCGATGACGGCGCCGGACTGATCCTCGCGGGGCACACCCACGGGGGGCAGGTGCGCCTTCCCGGTCTCGGAGCGCTGACCGCGAACTGCGACCTGCCGGTGCGACAGGCCCGCGGCCTCAGCGTCTGGTACGACGCGGAGCACGCGGCCTACCTCAATGTGAGCGCCGGGCTCGGCGGCTCCATCTACGCCAACGTGCGTTTCGCCTGCCGTCCCGAGGCCAGCCTCATCACGCTCGAGGCGCGAGATTCTTAGGAGGGAAACCGGAGGTTTCTCTCGAATCTCGCGCTGGCGCCATAGCGCCAGGGATTCTTAGCCGGGGAACCGAAGGTCCCTCGCGAATCCCGGGCTGGCGCTACGGCGCCGGGGACTGAAAGAAATCCCGGGCTCGGATCCGTTCAGGCAGCCCGACGCGCAGCGACCAGCTCCGCGATCTGCACGGCGTTCAGCGCCGCGCCCTTGCGCAGGTTGTCGTTCGAGACGAAGAGCACCAGGCCGCGGCCCTCGGGTGCCGACTGGTCGGCGCGGATACGGCCGACGAAGCTCGGATCCCGACCGGCGGCCTCCAGCGGGGTCGGCACCTCGCTCAGCTCGACGCCGGGGGCGGTTGCGAGCACCTCACGAGCGCGCTCCGGCGTGATGTCGCGCGCGAACTCCGCGTGGATCGACAGTGAATGCCCGGTGAAGACCGGCACGCGCACGCAGGTGCCCGCGACTCGGAGGTCGGGCAGATCGAGGATCTTGCGGCTCTCGTTGCGGAGCTTCTTCTCCTCGTCGGTCTCGCCCTGGCCGTCGTCGACGATCGAGCCGGCGAGCGGCAGCACGTCGAATGCGATCGTCTTCGTGTAGACCTCGGGCGCGAGGAAGGCGACGGCGCGACCATCGTGCACCAGTCCCTCGATGCCGCCCGCCTCGACGGCGGCGGTCACCTGACCGGCCAACTCGCGCGCACCGACGAGACCCGATCCCGAGACCGCCTGGAAGGTGGTGACGACCAGCCGCTCGAGCCCGGCC
>CAMFIY010000250.1 GCA_945952575.1 uncultured Leucobacter sp. | reverse complement strand
CGGTCGAGCCGCTCCCCCGAACCCGGATGGCCCGCCGGTCTCGAGCGCATCCGCGAGAAGCGCTACGGCGAGACCGCGCTGTGGTGGGCGGAATCTGTTTGACGGCGACGCATCGCGTTGCACAGATTCCGCCGCCGACAGGCGGATCGCCGAGTAGCAACGCACCGCGTTGCGCGATTTCCGCTGCCGACAGGCAGTCTGAGCGACTGCACCGCGCTCAGGTCGCAAAGGAGAACACGAGCAGCAGCACCGCGAGGAGCCCGAAGTTCACGGCTGAGAAGAGTCCGAGGAACCTCCGGGTCTCTCTCGGCGCGACGATTCGGAAGTGCGCGAATGCGATCAGACTCGCGAGGGAGGCGATCAGCGTACCGACTCCTCCGATGTTGACGCCGACGAGCAATGACTCCGAGGCTGCCGTGAAATGCGACAGCAAGATCGCGGCGGGCACGTTCGAGATCACCTGACTCGTGAGCGCGGACGCGATCATCGCGTCCTTCTCCACGAGCGCGGCGAGGAGCGCGCCCACCGCCGGAATGCGCGACAGATTGCCCGCGAACACGAAGAACGCTGCAAAGGTGCCGAGCAGCCCCCAGTCGAGGTGCAGAAGGGCTCCGCGGTCGACGACGAGCAGCACGATCGGAACGAGAAGCGCCGCCCACAGCGGAAGAATGCGGAAGACGATCCCGAGCGTCAGCGCGAACAGCAGCAGATAGATGAAGATGCGCCGTGATGCGAAGGCGATGTCGATCTCGGGCCCTTCGAGTGGGGTTCGGGGCACGAGGAGGCAGAGCGCGACGATCAGCGCCATCGAGACCACGAACGGCGGCGCCATGATCTCGACGAACCGCAGGGTCGGGATCTCGTAGAACGCGTGCAGATAGAGATTCTGAGGGCTGCCGAACGGGGCGATCATCCCCCCGAGATTCGCGGCGACCGTCATCATGACGAATGTGAACGCGAGATGCCGCCGGTTGCCGGTCGAATCGAGCGTGCGAAAGGCGAGCGGCAGGAAACCGATCAGCGCCACATCGTTCGTGAACAGGGCCGAGGCGACCGCGGTGACCAGCACGAGTGCGAGCACGAGCGCCCGCAGTGTGCGGAAGGGCCGGACCACACGCGTCGCGATCGCGGCGAAGAAGCGTACGCGTTGCAGCGCGGTGATCGTCGCGAGCATGCAGAAGAGCATGGTCAATGTGCGGAATTCGAAGTAGCCGAGGTAGGACGGATCGGGCGGCACGAGCACGGCGGATGCGGTCGCCAGGCCGCACGCGATCATCAGTACCGGGCGATGGCGGATCCAGGCCAGCGCTCGGCGCATCAGAGCGAGGAACCCGGCGCTCCGCCCACCGTCCCCAGTGCTCCGCGCATCCGCCACTCGGAGATTCTACGGGGCTGTCGAAGTGGACGTTCATCGACGTCCGCGGATCCCGGCGCCGATGGGCGAACCGGCCCCGGAGACGGCCGGGTGCGCGAAGGGCGCCGGGATCCGAAGACCCCGGCGCCCGAGCGCTCATCTCCCGATCAGCGAGGAATGAGGGTGTACTTCGTCGACAGGAACTCGTGGATCCCGTCGAAACCGCCTTCGCGGCCGATGCCCGATTGCTTCACGCCGCCGAACGGAGCCGCCGCGTTCGACACGAGGCCGGTGTTCAGGCCCATCATGCCGGTCTCGAGCTTCTCGATCATGCGGTGACCACGACCGATGTTCTCGGTGAACACGTAGCTGACCAGGCCGTACTCGGTGTTGTTCGCGATCTCGACCGCCTCATCCTCGGTGGAGAAGCGGATGATCCCGAGCACCGGCCCGAAGATCTCCTCGCGCATGATCGCGGCCTGCGGGCTCAGGTGGTCGACGACGGTGGGCTGGAAGAAGTTGCCCGGGCCGTCGATCGCCTGGCCGCCGGTGACGATACTGCCGCCGGTCTCGACCGCGTCGGCGACGAGGCGAGCCGTGTTGCTCACGGCCTTCTCGTCGACGAGGGCGCCGATGTCGTTGCCCTCCTCGGCGCCGCGCCCGATGGTCATCTTCGCGACGCGCTCGCCGACGCGACGAGCGAACTCGTCCGCGACCGACTCGTGCACGATGATGCGGTTGGCCGCGGTGCAGGCCTGACCGATATTGCGGAATTTCGCGAGCATGGCGCCCTCGACCGCCTTGTCCAGATCGGCGTCCTCGAACACCACGAAGGGGGCGTTGCCGCCGAGCTCCATCGAGGTGCGCAGCACGTTCTGAGCCGCGGCCTCGAGCAGCTTCACGCCGACCGGGGTCGAACCGGTGAAGGAGAGCTTGCGCAGACGCGTGTCGCTCAGGATCGCGCTCGACTGCGCGCTCGACTTCGAGGTCGGCACGACGTTCACGACGCCGGCGGGAAGACCGGCCTCTTCGAGCAGCTGCACGAAGAGAATCGTGGTGAGCGGCGTGAGTGCGGCGGGCTTGATGACGACCGTGCAGCCCGCGGCGAGCGCCGGGGCGATCTTGCGGGTCGCCATGGCAAGCGGGAAGTTCCACGGGGTGATGAAGTAGCACGGCCCGACCGGGAGGTGCGAGACCACCATGTTGCCGGTGCCTTCGGGGTTCTGCCGGTAGTCGCCCTGCACGCGCACGGCCTCTTCCGAGAACCAGCGCAGGAACTCGCCGCCGTAGTTGACCTCTCCGCGCGCCTCGGCGATCGGCTTGCCCATCTCCATGGCCATGAGCAGCGCGAAGTCCTCCTTGCGCTCCATCAGCAGGTCGAAGGTGCGGCGCAGGATGTTCGAGCGCTCGCGGCTGGGAGTCGCCGCCCACGAATCCTGTGCGGCGACGGCTGCGTCGAGCGCGCGCACGGCGTCCTCGACGGTCGCATCGGCGATCGACTTGATGACCTCGCCGGTCGCGGGATCGTGCACGTCCAGGGTCGCGCCGGTGGCCGACGGCTCCCACTTGCCGCCGATGCCGAGCCCGCTCTGAACGCGGTCGAGCAGTTCCTGCTCGTTGGGCTTGAGTGCCATGTCTCTAGATCCTTTCGCGTGTCGTTGAATCAGTTGGCCGCGAGTGCGTCCGCGACGACCTGGAGACCCTCGCGCAGCAGCTCGTCGCTGATCGCGAGCGGGGGCAGGAAGCGGATCACGTTGCCGTAGGTGCCGCAGGTGAGCAGGATGACGCCCTGATCGCCGGCCTGCTTGGCGATCGCGCCGGTGAGGGCGGACGCGGGGGTCTTCGAGCCCGCCTCGACGAGCTCGATGGCCTGCATGGCGCCGCGTCCGCGGATATCGCCGATGCGCGAATCGGACTTCTGCAGCTCGGCGAAGAACTCCTCGATGATCGCGCCGATCTCGCGGGCGCGCTCGGTCAGGTTCTCCGCCTCATAGGTCTCGATGGTCGCGAGAGCCGCGGCGCAGGAGATCGGGCTGCCCGCGTACGTGCCGCCGAGGCCGCCCGCGTGCGCGGAGTCCATGATCTCGGCGCGACCGGTCACCGCCGAGAGGGGCAGGCCGCCGGCGATGCCCTTGGCGGTCGTGACCAGATCCGGGACGACGCCCTCGTGGTCTGCGGCGAAGAGGTCGCCGGTGCGGGCGAAACCGGTCTGCACCTCGTCGAGGACGAAGACGACCTTGTTGTCATTGGCCCACTGCTGCAGCGCGGGCAGGAAACCCTCGGCCGGAGCGATGAAACCGCCCTCGCCCTGGATGGGCTCGATGATCACGGCGGCGAGGTTGTTCAGGCCGACCTGCTTCTCGATCTGCGTGATGGCGACCTGGGCGGCCTCGGCGCCGGTCAGACCGTCGCGGAAGGGATAGGAGGCCGGCACGCGGTAGACCTCGGGGGCGAAGGGGCCGAAGCCGTCCTTGTACGGCATGTTCTTGGCCGTCATGCCCATCGTGAGGTTGGTGCGGCCGTGGTAGGCGTGGTCGAAGACGACGATGCCGTTCTTGCCGGTGTAGTGGCGAGCGATCTTCACCGCGTTCTCGAGCGCCTCGGCGCCGGAGTTGAAGAGGGCCGAGCGCTTCTCGAAATCGCCCGGAGTGAGTTCGTTGAGCTTCTCCGCGACCTTGACGTAGCCGTCGTAGGGAGTGACGGTGAAGCAGGTGTGCGTGAACTGCTGGACCTGGGTCGTGACCGCCTCGACGACGCGGGGCGCCGCGTTGCCGACACCGGTCACGGCGATGCCGGATCCGAGATCGATGAACGAGTTGCCGTCCGCGTCGACCATGACGCCGCCGCCGGCGGCCACGATCGAGACGGGAAGCGCGACGCCGACGCCTGCGGCGACCGCCGCGTTCTTACGAGCGAGGATCTCCTGAGACTTCGGGCCGGGGATGGCGGTGACGATCTTGCGCTCCTGCGCCAGTGCGGGGCCGCCGATGGGGGTTTCAGACATTGAGGTGCTCCTTGCTCGAGAAACTGCTCGGTAGTGCGAAGCGGCTTGGCGCCGCGTCGGGGTCGGATGCGGCGCCCGTCGCTCCTGCGAGCGAAACGGCGGAACGCCACGTTGGTCCAGGTCTCAGCCTAGGGTGGCGGCAGTCGGCGACAATCTGCCAAAATGGTGAATACTGATATTCACTTTAGCCAAAGTGGATAACGTATGAATCCAGGATCTCTGCCATGACACCTCGGAACGCTCCACCCGTCGCTCCCGCTACGATCGAGCTCGGAAGCCTCCTGCGCCAGTATCAGCTCGAGCTCGTGCTCATCACCGGCGCAGGAGCCGGCTCGCGAGCGGAGAAGCGCCCGGTCCAGTGGGTGCACAACAGCGACATGCTGGATC
>CAMFIY010000249.1 GCA_945952575.1 uncultured Leucobacter sp. | reverse complement strand
ACGGTGATCTTCGCCTGGTGGAAGAAGATGGATCCGGCGACCGGCGAGAACAGCTTCTCGGCTCGGCAGGAGCTGTTGCTGTCGGAATTCCCGACGCTGCTCGGAAATCTCGAGGGGCTTCCGTACGCGGCTCGAGACCATGCGAACCGGATCGCGCTGACCGCCGCCATCGCGGACTATGAGAGGCGGATCGCGGAGTTCGACGAACGAGTCAGCACCTCGAACGCGGGTGGGCGTTCGTGGGCGTTGGGCCGGGAGGTGCCCGATGAAGCGCTCGAGAAGCTCAAGGAGCAGCTCGCGGCGTTGAAGAACATCAGATCTTCGCTGGGCGCCGCCCAGCCCGGCGCGCCGCGCTTTCTGGCCTCGCTCACTGAGGACACGCCTCCGCTTGCCGCGATCTCGATCGGTGATCTGGATACCGCCAAGAGCGTCACCTATGCGGTGCCCGGAATGAGCACGACCACAGGCGATATGTCCGGCTGGACAGATGCGTCACAGAACCTGTATTCACTGGCACAGAGCGGAAGCGCGGTCGTCGCCTGGATCGGCTACCAGACGCCACCGGCTCCTGACCTGAGCAATCTCGACTTCGGGGTGCTCGACATGAAATATGCGGAACGGGGCGGCACCAGGCTCTCGGCCTCACTTCGCGGATTAAGTGCGGTCCGTCAGGGTGCACCGCCGAAGCTCAACATCGTGGCCCATTCCTACGGAACGACAACGGCTGCTGTCGCCCTGCAGAAGGACTTCATCCATGTCGACAATTTCGTCATGCTTGGTTCGGCCGGGCTGCCGGACAAAGTGCGAACGGTAGAGGATCTCAACGCAGACCGCGTGTATTCCGGCCACGCGAAGAATGGTTTCCCGTTTTTCGAATTTCTCAAGGGCGATCAGTGGGCATGGGTCGGTCGTGACAACAGCCAGAACCATCACTTGAATCCCATGGATCCGGCGTTCGGGTCGCGACGATTCGGAGTAGATAGTGGCGGTGATGCAGGACGCGCGGTCACTGATCACAGCGCGCTCATGGGAGACGGAAACGAGGCTGGCTACTTCGATCAGCGCACTGAATCCTTGCGCAATGTTGTGCGCGCGATCAATGGCGGGAAGAAGCTCACCCCGTATGAGCCACCCGAAACTGTTGAAGATGTATATGTCGAGCGAGGTACATATGGCCGGTAGTGTCAACCGACCGATCAGACGGAAGACCGGATCCGTCCTGGCTGTCGCGCTCGTGCTGACGAGCGGTGCAGCTTGCACATCTGAGCGCGTCATCAGTGCCTATGAGGGTCGAGATCGAGCCGTGCAATTGACGGTCGATTCCATCGCCGAACTCGACGTGACCGGCTGGAAGGCTCGAAACGTCGGACCGTGGGCGCAGAGCTGCACGTTGAAGGGCGAGACTTCCGGGGCTCAGTACGGCTTCGACCTCTGGGCGCC
Source organism: uncultured Leucobacter sp. (assembly GCA_945952575.1). GTDB lineage: Bacteria > Actinomycetota > Actinomycetes > Actinomycetales > Microbacteriaceae > Leucobacter. The sequence continues at coordinate 3,308 of CAMFIY010000249.1, read as the reverse complement.
GCGCGGTGAGGAGCCGATGCGGGATGCGAAACTTGTGGCTGCCTATTGGAAGTCACTCGGCATGGAGGTCCGCATCATCGACCAGGGAGGTCCCGTCGTCTATGGGAAGGGCGGCCCGGTGCTTCGTGCCGATTTCGATACCCATGCGGCGGACAACTCCTACAGTTTGGGTGCGACCGCGCCATGCGCGCTCGGCAGCCCCATAGAGCTCAACGCTCAGGATATGGACGCGTTGAAACGTGGGCAGGAGGTTCCGGGCTGGGAATATCTGCCTCATCAGGAAGACTCAGGCGAGTAGCGGCTGGTTCCGGTACGTGTCGGTCCGGTGATCTTGGTGTTCGCCCTTTCGGCGGACTCTACGCGACGTGCACCCAGGGCCGCCGCGTCACCTCGGGCTCCGCCTCGCGCAGGATCTCGCGGGTCATGGGCGCTACCTCGCCCTCGCCGAGGAAGAAGAAGCGCATGAGATTCGCGATCGGGTTGTCCTCGGTCCAGCGGAAGTAGACGTGCGTGTCGTGTCCGGACTGCTGCAGGTGCAGGAGCACTGCGGCGATCGCGTTCGGCGCTGTGCTGCCCTGCGTGACGAGCACGCGGAAGCCGTCTCGCTCCTCGCCGCGGACGAGGAGCTCGCCCTCGAAGTCCGAGCTGTCGATCACCTGGACCTCGATGAAGATCGCCTCGTCGCAGTCGAGCGCGTGCGCGTTCCTCGCGTGCCGCAGCTTCGTCACATACCGCTCCCGGCTGCAGTCCTTCGGCTCGTGCGCCACCAGGTGCAGGACCGGCCGATCGGCGATGAACGAGGTCGCCGTCGCGTCGAGCCGGACCGAGGTCGCGCGCAGCTCGGTCGATCGTGCGACCCGGGATATCAGGCTGACCGCGACGATCCCGACGATGAAGACCGCTGCGATCCGCAGGCCGTCCGGCCGCTCGATCATGTTCGCCACGGTCGTGTAGAGGAACACGGCCGTCACGATTCCGAAGCCGATCGTGGCGCCGCGCTGCTTCTTCCGCCACGCGGAGAGCGTCACGGCAACCGCCGCCGAGGTCATCAGGACCAGCACGCCGGTGGCGTAGGCGCCGCCCTGGGCATCGACGCTCGCCTGGAAGATGATGGTGATCGCGAACGCCACACCGGTGAAGACGAGGACCAGCGGTCGGGTGGCGCGCGCCCAGGCAGGGGCCATGCCGTAGTGCGGGAGGTAGCGCGGCACGAGGTTCAGCAGTCCCGCCATCGCCGAGGCGCCCGCGAACCAGAGGATCGCGATCGTCACGAGGTCGTAGGCGGTGCCGAAGCCGTCGCCGAGGAAGTCGTGCGCGAGATAGGCGAGCGCTCGACCGTACGCCTCGCCTCCCGGCTGGAAGGCCTCCTGCGGGATCAGCGTCACGGTGACGATCGAAGAGGCCATGAGGAAGAGGCTCATGGTGATCGCCGCGGTGAACAGCAGCCGCTTCGCACCTCGGATCCGGCCGGTCGGCTTCTCCTCGGTGTCGGTCGCATCGCCGCGGATCTGCGGCATGACCGCGACGCCGGTCTCGAAGCCGGAGAGTCCGAGTGCGAGCTTGGGGAACACGACCAGTGCGATCGCCACCACCATGAGCGGGTTGCCGTGCTGCGTGGTGAGGGCCCCCCACCAGTCGGTCACGACGATCGGGTTGCCGATCAGGTGGCCGGCGGAGACGACGATGACCACGAGATTCAGCAGGAGGAAGACCGCGACCAGCACGGTGGCCAGCCTGATCGCCTCGCGGAAGCCGCGCAGGAACACCACGCCGAGGCCGGCCAGCAGCGCCAGTGTGATCACGACTTCCTGGCCTCTGAGCGCTTCGGGGGCGAAGGGATTGTCGATGAGGTGCTCGGTCGCGTCGGCCGCCGAGAGCGTCATCGTGATCATGAAGTCGGTGGCGGCGAAGCCGAGCAGGATCAGGATCGCGAGCTTGCCGCGCCAGCGGGGGAGCAGCCGCGCCAGCATCGAGATGGATCCCGTGCCGTGCGGGCTCTCCTCGGCGACCCGGCGATACACGGGCAGGGCGCCGGCGAGGGTGAGCAGTACGAGCACGATCGTGGCGATCGGGGCGACGAGCCCCGCGGCGAGTGCGGCGATGGCCGGCTGGTAGCCGAGCGTCGAGAAGTAGTCGAGGCCGGTGAGGCACATGACGCGCAGCCAGTGCGCGCGCCGATTCGTCGTCGGGATCGCATGCGGCCCGGTCTGCTCGCCCGGAGGCTCGGCGGTTTCCGCCAGCATCCAGGCGCGGAAGGACGACCGCGTGCGGCGATCCTGCAGGGCCGATTCGTTGTTCTCACTCGGCGCGGCGCCGGTCGCGCGCTCAGCGTTGTTCACGGCAGGAAAGCTTACGCCCATTCCGCGACGTCTGCGTGCGACGCGCTGGATCGACCGTCCGGCGGTCACACGGTCGCGAGCCACTCCTCGACACTCGTCCGGTCGAGCTGCGCGTCAGGGCCGGGCAGGCAGGCTCCGTCGCGGAGCGCCCGCCCGAAGCCGCCGGGCAGCGGAAGCTCGACGACCCGGCGACGGTCCTGCTTCGCGCGCAGGATCGTGCGCAGCAGTTCGGCCATGCGCCATTCGCGCGGCCCGGCCAGATCGGGCGCGTCACCCGAAGGCCCGGTCTCCGCCAGCTCCACGAGCCGGGCGGCGACCGCGGCGGCGGCCAGGGGCTGAGAGCGCATCTTCGGGGAGAGGAGCAGGGGCCCGAGCCGCACGGACGCCGTCTCCGCGAACTCGTAGAACTGCGTCGCGCGCAGGATGGTCCAGGGGATTCCGCCCGCGGCGACGAGCCGCTCCTGCGCCGCCTTCCCCGCATAGTAGCCGTACGGGGAGCGCGCGGCGCCGACGATCGAGAGCTCCACGTGATGCGGTACCCCGGCTTCCTGCTCGGCGCGCAGGAGGTTCCGCGTCGCCGTCTCGAAGAAGCGCAGCGGATCCTTGGACGCCGAACCCGATGGGCCGATCGCATCGATGACCGCGTCGACGCCGCTCAGGTCGAGACCGGATCCGCCGGCGACATCGTGCCCGTTCGAGCGGCTGAGTACGAGCACCTCGTGGCCGGCGTCCTCCGCCAGACGGACGATATGCGCTCCGACCGTTCCGGTGCCCCCGGCCACCGCGATCTTCACGACCGGTCCCGATCGGCAGCGCCCGCCTGGAAGTCGGCGAGGGCGCGCAGCACCTGGTCCGGCGTGGCATCCGTGTCGAATGCGGCGACCACCACTCGTGCGCTGCCGGTGTCCTCGCCCCCGAACCAGTGCGCGAACCGCCCGCCGAGCTGGCGCAGGTCGCTGTCTCTTATAC
>CAMFIY010000248.1 GCA_945952575.1 uncultured Leucobacter sp. | reverse complement strand
ACGCACCAAGCGCTGAGTCCCCCCCAAAAGCTCAGGCCCGGATCGTAGTTCGCCTACGGTCCGGGCCTGAGCGGCCTCCGGCACTCTCTCCACCGCTTATCACATCCGGCTGGGTATGGAACTTGCATCGGCACCTCTCTCGGGGTGATCATTCTTAGTATCCAGATTTCGCGGGGGAGGCGGAGTGGCGGTCATTCGTGAGGACGTGCCTGCGTGGGAGTCTGCGTCCGTCGCCGGCCGCGGCGAGCTGCCCTCAGTGCTCGCCCAGCGCGCCGAACCGATCATCTCCGCAATGGCCTCACCCGCCTCGGCCGTGCTGATGATCGGAGAGGCGGGATCCGGCAAGGCCTATATCGCCGAACTCGTCGCCAACGCGTTGCATGCCGAGGGCGATGTGCACGTCTTCACGCTGCCGCACGGCGCCGGAGCCGGATCGACCCCCGAGTCGGTGTTCGGCCAGAACTTCCCCGCCGCCTTCGCGGACGATGACTCCTCCGAGACCTCGGTGCCGTTCCGCGCGAGCCAGATCGCCGATCGCCTGCTCGAGGCGATGGCCGCGGAAGCGCAGGGATCCGAACCGCTGCTCGTGCTGCCCGGCATCGACGGCTACGACACCCTGTCCGCCGCGGTGCTCGAGCAGATCGTTCGACGTCGGGGCGTGCGCGTCCTCGCCACCGCGCACCGGCTCGTCGGCGGCGCGAACCTGATGAACCGGGATCCGCGAGTGCGTCGGATCACGATCGCTCCGATGGACCTCCAGGAGGCCGACGCCTTCCTGTCCCACCTCGTCGGGGTGGCCCACATCGCGCCCGAGACCTTGAACCGCTGGCACGCGGCCACCGGCGGCAACAGCTATGCGCTCACGATGATGCTGCTGGCGGCCGAGCGCCGCGGCGTGCTCCGCCGCCGTCGCGGGCTCGCCTGGGTGCCGCCGGGGATGGACGAGGTGCCCGAGGAGTTCGGCACCTACATCGACAACACCTGCTCGGAGGCCGAGCTGGCGACGCTCGAGATGATCGCGCTCGCCGAGCCCATGACCGAGCCGCAGCTGCTGCGCCTCCTCGACCCGGTCGCCACGAGCACCCTGCTCGAACGGAACCTCATCGCCTCGCGCCGGCACCAGAGCGGCCAGACGGCGCTCAGCATCACCCGCCCGGTGCTCGGCGCGGCGATCAAGAACCGGATGTCCCCGCTGCGCCGGATCGAGCTCGCCGGCGCCTGCTTCGAAGCGCTCAGCGAGGGCGCGGATCCGTCCGGGTTCTCGAGCACGCCGCAGCACATGGTCGGCCGGGTGATCTTCGGCCTCGAGAGCGGCCGGCCGGTGCCGCACGAGTGGCTGGTGCGCGCCCTGGGCACGCTCTCGCTCGGCGGCGATCCGCACCTGGTGCTGCGCGTCTCCCTGGCGCTCGCCCAGGGCGAGGTCACTGAGGACGCGGCTGCGGCCGCCCTCAGAGCGACCACATTCGCCACCCTGCTCGGCGATACCGCGGCGCTCGAACTGGCGCACCGGGTGATCCAGGATCTGCTCGAGGACGAGGCGGCGATCGATCGGCTCCCGAATGCGCTGGGCACCCGCTTGAACCTCACGCTGGTCGAGCGCCGATTCCAGCTGGGCGCCTCGCTGGCCGAGTTGATCGAGCACCTCGATCGCGTGGAGTCGGCGCTGGATCCGGACGACGCGGTCTCGCTCGAGGCGTGCCGGAGCACCCGCTTCAAGATCATCGTCGAGAACGGCGATCTCGCCGACGCGTATGCCGCGCGGGTGGACGAGGAGATCTCCGAGGACATCACGATCGAGTGGGTGCGCGCCCCCGCGCGGTCCGGCACGTCGTTGCTCCTGCAGCAGCAGGGCCACCTCGAGGAGGCGATCCAGGTCGCCGAGCGGGCGCGGGCGCTCTCGCTCATCGGCAAGCGCCCGTTGACCGACACGCTCGAACTGCAGAGCTTCTGCTGGTTCCTCGGCTACTGGGCGACCGGCAGCACCGAATCGGCCGAGCGCGTGCTCGAGGAGATCGAGGCGCACGCGAACAGCAGCCTGCGGATCGGCGTGCATCAGTCGGGTCTCGTCGAGATCGGCTGGGCGATGATCGCGCTGCAGGAGGCCCGCTGGCGCGACGCCGCCGACCTCGTCGAGCTGCTCGTCGAGCGCTTCGACACGAGCGATCCGTACGGCATGGCGCCGCTGCTGAACGCGGTGCACGCGCTCGCGCTCGCCGCGCTCGGGGAGCAGGAGGAGGCCGTGCACGCGCTGCGCCGGGCGCGCTTCGAGCGACGCGGGTTCTCGCAGATGGTCGCCGGATTCCGCCGCAGACTGGTCGTCCAGGCCAGGCAGTGGCTCAGGATCGGCGATCCGGGAGTCGAGGCGATGGCGCTCGCGAGCTGGGCGCGGAAGCAGGGGCTTGGCCTGGTCGAGCTCGAGGCGCTCCACATCGCCTCGGTCGAGTCGAAGCCGCTGGCCGTCCGTGCACGCGTGCGCGCTCGCGAACTCGCCGCCGAGGTGGATCCGCTGATCGGCGACGTGATCCTCGCCCACATCGAGAAGATCGCCGACGGGGTCTCGGCCTCGGACGTGTCCGAGCCCGAAGTGCGGCTGCTCGCGGACCTGGGCCTCTGGCCGTCGTTGCCGACCGCCTCCGGGCTCTCCGCGCGCGAGCGGGAGGTCGCGCTCTTCGCGTCGCTCGGCTACTCGAGCAAGTTCATCGCCGAGCGCCTCTACCTCTCCGCGCGCACCGTCGAGACGCACCTCGCGCACGTCTACACGAAGCTCGGGATCGCGGACCGCGAGGAGTTGCGCCGCTGGTTCTCGGTCGATCGCGCGGTCGCCGAGCGCGGCTCGGTGGCGTAGGGACAGGTCGTGTACGGGGTCGGCGTCAGGCCCCGCGATTGCGCCTGCGGATGTCGCGCCCGGGCTTTCCGCCGAGATACGAGGCCGCAGGGTCCACCACGTAGCCCCGACGCAGGGCCTCGCGGCCGATCAGCATCCGGAACACCATCTCGTCGCGGCTCGTGAGCGTGATCTGCGCCGGCACCGTGCGACCGCACAGCGAGATGTCCATCAGGACGACCAGGCGGTCTTCCGAGTGCCCGGATGAGCTGCGCACCGTGCGCCGATCGTGCACCGGTCGTTCGACGACGACGGCGTCGAGATCGCTGTCCTGCCAAGGATGCACGGTGAAGCGCACCCAGTCGGCGCCCGAGCGCTCGAACTCCACGACGTCGGAGGAGTGGATCGCGGAGGTCTGGGCGCCGGTGTCGATCTTGGCCTTCAACCATTCGATCCCGACCTCGGGCAGGCCGATCCATTCACGCCAGCCTGTCGGAGTGCTTGAATGGAGTGGTTCGGTCACGCTTCTATCCTGGCAGGTCTTACGTTGAAACTGGCGATTCTCTCGCGCGCCCCGCAGGCGTACTCCACCCAGCGTCTCAAAGCGGCGGCGCTGGATCGGGGACATCGGGCGCTGGTGCTCAACACGCTGCGCTTCGCGATCGACCTCTCGGGAGAGGGGCCCGATCTCGCCTATCGGGGCAAGCAGCTGAGCGACTACGACGCGATCCTGCCCCGCATCGGCAACTCGATCACCTACTTCGGCACCGCGGTCGTGCGTCAGTTCGAGCAGATGGACGTCTACACGCCCAATACCGCGAACGGCATCTCGAACTCGCGGGACAAGCTCCGCGCCAACCAGATCCTCTCGCGGCACGGCATCGACATGCCGGCGACGGCGTTCGTCCGCAACCGGGCCGATGTGCGGCCGGCGATCGAGAGCGTCGGCGGCGCGCCGGTCGTGATCAAGCTGCTCGAGGGCACTCAGGGCATCGGGGTGATCCTCGCGCCGCAGGTCAAGGTCGCCGAGGCGATCATCGAGACGCTCCATTCGACCCGCCAGAACGTGCTGATCCAGCGCTTCGTCGCGGAGAGCCGGGGTCGGGACATCCGTGCGCTCGTGGTGGGCGACCGCGTGGTCGCGGCGATGCGTCGGCAGGCGAGCGGTGACGAGTTCCGCTCGAACGTGCACCGGGGCGGTTCCGTCGAGCCGGTGCAGCTCGACCCCGCCTACGAGCAGACAGCCGTGCGCGCTGCGCAGATCATGGGACTGCGCGTGGCCGGTGTCGACATGCTCGAAGGCGAGGACGGGCCGCTCGTCATGGAGGTCAACTCCTCGCCGGGGCTGCAGGGCATCGAGCAGGCGACCGGTCTCGACGTGGCCGGCGCGATCATCGACTACATCGCGAATCAGGTCGCGTTCCCGGAGATCGATGTGCGCCAGCGTCTCAGCGTCTCGACCGGCTACGGCGTGGCCGAGCTCGTCATGCACGCGGGCGCCGAGCAGGTCGGCAAAGAGCTGGGGGAGCTGGGCCTCTGGGATCGGGACATCACCGTGCTCACACTGCACCGGGGCGTGCAGGTGATCCCGAATCCGCGCAAGCACGTGGTGCTCGAGGCGGAGGATCGCCTCCTCTGCTTCGGCAAGCTCGAGGAGATGCGCTCGATGATCCCGGAGCGGCCGCGGCGGCGTGCGCGCGTGCGGAAGCTGCCGAAGGAGGCCCGGGATCTGGCCGAGGGCTAGGAGCGCCGGGAGGCCGCCTGCGGGGCCGACTACTGCTTCGTGAGGTTCAGCTCGAACTCGACGAAGCCCTGCGGCTCGACCTTCACGAAGCCGAGGCTGGGCGCCTCCACACCGAAGTCGGCGAAGGTGATCGGGATCTGTCTCTTATACACATCTCCGAGCCCACGAGACGCTCATGAATCTCGTA
>CAMFIY010000247.1 GCA_945952575.1 uncultured Leucobacter sp. | reverse complement strand
AGATCACCCCCTGCAACCTCAGCCTCGACCGCCTCGCGCAGGGCGCGAAGGAGGGCGTGCACGCCGGCGGCGGCTATCCGCTGCAGTTCGGCACCGTCTCGGTCTCCGACGGCATCTCCATGGGGCATGAGGGCATGCACTTCTCTCTCGTCTCGCGCGAGGTCATCGCCGACTCGGTCGAGACCGTGATCATGGCGGAGCGCCTCGACGGATCGGTGCTGCTCGCCGGCTGCGACAAGTCGCTGCCGGGCATGCTGATGGCGGCCGCCAGGCTCGACCTGGCCTCGGTCTTCCTCTACGCCGGATCGGTGACCCCGGGCTGGGTCAAGCTGACCGACGGCACCGAGAAGGAGGTCACGATCATCGACGCCTTCGAGGCGGTCGGCGCGTGCAAGGCCGGCACGATGAGCGAAGAGGACCTCAAGCGGATCGAATGCGCGATCGTCCCCGGCGAGGGCGCCTGCGGCGGTATGTACACCGCGAACACGATGGCCTCCATCGCCGAGGCGCTCGGGATGAGCATCCCCGGCTCGGCCTCGCCGCCCAGCCCGGATCGCCGCCGCGACTACTACGCACACCGTTCGGGCGAGGCCGTCGTCGAGATGATCCGCCAGGGGATCACTGCGCGCGACATCCTGACCAAGAAGGCGTTCGAGAACGCCATCGCCCTGCTCATGGCCTACGGCGGATCGACCAACGCGGTGCTGCACCTTCTCGCGATCGCCCGCGAGGCCGAGGTCGACCTGACGCTCGACGACTTCAACCGGATCGGTGCGAAGGTGCCGCACCTCGCCGACATGAAGCCGTTCGGCAAGTACGTCATGGCCGACATCGACCGGCACGGCGGCGTGCCCGTCGTGCTCAAGGCGCTGCTCGACGCCGGCCTGCTGCACGGCGACGCCCTCACGGTGACCGGCAAGACCATGGCCGAGAACCTCGAGGCGCTGAACCCCGACCCGCTCGACGGCGAGGTGGTGCACCAGATCGACGATCCGATCCACGCGACCGGAGGCCTGACGATCCTGCACGGCTCGCTCGCACCCGAGGGCGCGGTGGTCAAGACCGCCGGCTTCGACGCGGACGTCTTCGAGGGTCCCGCTCGCGTGTTCGAGCGCGAGCGCGCCGCGATGGACGCCCTCACCGAGGGCAAGATCGGCAAGGGCGACATCGTCGTCATCCGCTACGAGGGCCCGAAGGGCGGGCCCGGCATGCGGGAGATGCTCGCGATCACCGGCGCCATCAAGGGCGCAGGGCTCGGCAAGGATGTACTACTATTGACGGACGGCAGATTCTCGGGCGGCACAACCGGCCTATGCATCGGCCATATTGCGCCGGAGGCCTCGGACGGGGGGCCGGTGGCGCTGGTGCGCGACGGTGACCTGATTCGGGTCGACATCGCCGCGAAGACGCTCGATCTGTTGGTGGATCCCGGAGAGCTCGAGGCGCGAAAAGCAGCCTGGGCGCGGTTGCCCCCGCGGTACACCCGCGGCGTGCTGGCGAAGTACGCGAAGCTCGTGCATTCAGCCAGCGAGGGCGCCATCACCGGCTAGTCCGGTTCGGGCCTCCATGCGCCGCGACCCCGCAGTGCGGTCCCCGGCCGCGGCGATCAGGCATCGGCGACATCGAACGACAGAAAGTAACACATGAACGCGGAAGCGAGTACCTTGTCCGCACAGAGCGGCGGCAACGCCGCGAGCCCGGCCGCCGACGGCCAGCGCATGACGGGCGCGATGGCGGTCGTCCGCAGCCTCGAGGCGCTCGGGGTCACCGACGTCTTCGGCCTGCCGGGCGGGGCGGTCCTGCCTCTCTACGACACACTGCTCGAGGACCACAAGCTGCGGCACATCCTCGTGCGCCACGAGCAGGGCGGCGGGCACGCGGCCGAGGGCTTCGCCGCGGCCAGCGGCAAGGTCGGCGTCTGCATCGCGACCTCCGGCCCGGGCGCGACGAACCTCGTCACCGCGATCGCCGACGCCTACATGGACTCGGTGCCGATGCTCGCGATCACCGGGCAGGTCTTCTCGCACCTCATGGGGACCGACGCGTTCCAGGAGGTCGACATCGTCGGTGTGACCATGCCGATCACGAAGCACTCGTTCCTGGTCAAGCGGCCCGAGGAGATCCCGGGCGCGATCGCCGCCGCCTACCACCTGGCCTCGACCGGGCGGCCCGGCCCCGTGCTCGTCGACATCACCAAGGACGCGCAGGAGGGCGAGTTCGACTTCGTCTGGACCCCCCAGGTCGACCTGGCCGGCTACCGCCCCATCACGAAGGCGAACAGCAAGCAGATCCAGGCGGCCGCCGACCTGATCGCGACGGCCGAGCGCCCCGTGTTCTACGTGGGCGGCGGCGTGGGCCGCGCCGGCGCCGCCGAAGAGCTGAAGCAGCTGGCCGAGCTCGTCGGAGCCCCCGTGGTGACCACCCTCATGGCGCGCGGCGTGTTCCCGGATTCGCATCCGCAGCACCTCGGCATGCCCGGCATGCACGGCACGGTGCCCGCGGTGCTCGCGCTGCAGGAGTCGGATCTGCTGATCACGCTCGGCGCGCGATTCGACGACCGCGTGACCGGCAAGGCGGCACTCTTCGCGCCCGAGGCAAAGGTGATCCACGCCGACATCGATCCGGCGGAGATCGGCAAGATCCGCGCCGCCGACGTACCCATCGTGGGCGACGCCGCCGAGGTGATCGCCGACCTGATCGCGGCGGTCTCGACGGTCAAGGTCAGCCGGAGCTGCGCCAGCCTCACTCCCTGGTGGGAGCGGCTGAACCTGCTCAAGGAGAAGTACCCGCTCGGCTACGCCGAGACCAGCGACGGCCTGCTCTCGCCGCAGCACGTCATTCAGCGCATCGGCGAGCTGACCGGCCCCGAAGGCATCTATGTCGCGGGGGTCGGCCAGCACCAGATGTGGGCGGCGCAGTTCATCAAGTACGAGCGCCCCAACTCCTGGCTCAACTCCGGCGGCGCCGGCACGATGGGCTATGCGGTTCCCGCCGCGATGGGCGCCAAGGTCGCCGAGCCCGACCGCGTCGTCTGGGCCATCGACGGCGACGGCTGCTTCCAGATGACCAATCAGGAGCTGGCGACCTGCATGGTCAACAACATCCCGATCAAGGTCGCCGTGATCAACAACTCCTCGCTCGGGATGATCCGTCAGTGGCAGACCCTGATCTATGACGGGCGCTACTCGAGCTCCGAGCTCAACACGGGCCACGGCAGCGCCCGGATCCCGGACTTCGTGAAGCTCGGCGAGGCCTACGGGGCGCTCGCGATCCGCGTCGAGACAGAGGACCAGGTCGACGCCGCGATCCAGCAGGCGCTCGAGACCAACGATCGCCCCGTGCTGCTCGAGTTCGTCGTGAGCTCCGACGCCATGGTGTGGCCGATGGTCCGCCAGGGCACCTCGAACAGCGATATCCAGTACGCCCTCGATCACAGCCCCGAGTGGGGGGAGGAGTAGCCATGAGCCGTCACGTACTCAGCCTCCTGGTCGAAGACAAGCCGGGCCTGCTCACGCGCGTCGCCGGGCTCTTCGCCCGCCGCGGCTTCAACATCGAATCCCTCGCGGTCGGCCCGACCGAGGTGCCGGGGCTCTCCCGCATCACGGTCGTCGTCGACGAGGAGGACCTGCCGCTCGAACAGGTCACGAAGCAGCTGAACAAGCTCGTCAACGTGATCAAGATCGTCGAGCTCGAGGACGGGCAGTCGGTGCAGCGCGAGCACATGCTGATCAAGGTGCGCGTCGACAACCAGACCCGATCCCACGTGCTCGAGGCCGTGAACCTCTTCCGCGCCCGCGTCGTCGACGTCGTTCCCGATGCGCTCGTGATCGAGGTCACGGGCGACACCGGCAAGATCCAGGCGTTCCTGCGCGTGCTCGAGCCGTTCGGGATCAAGGAGATCGCCCAGTCGGGGCTGATCGCCGTGGGCCGCGGCGCGAAGTCCATCACGGAGCGCGTATTCAAGAACTGACCGGATCGCGAGCGATCCGACCGGTCCCGGAGCCTGTCCCGGGGTCCGGATCCGAGACCAACAGAACCACCACCAAGCAATAAGGAGGCCACTCGTGGCTGAGATGTACTACGACGCAGACGCCGACCTGTCGATCGTCCAGGGCAAGAAGGTCGCCATCGTCGGCTACGGTTCCCAGGGCCACGCCCACGCGCAGAACCTGCGCGACTCGGGCGTCGAGGTCGTCATCGCCCTCAAGGAGGACTCGAAGTCGATCGAGAAGGCGCAGGAGGCGGGCTTCGAGGTCAAGACGGTGGCGGACGCCGCCGAGTGGGCCGATCTGATCATGATCCTCGCGCCGGACCAGCACCAGCGCTCGATCTACAACGAGCAGATCAAGCAGCACCTGACCGAGGGCAAGACGCTGGCCTTCGCGCACGGCTTCAACATCCGCTTCGGCTACATCGAGGCGCCCGAGGGCGTCGACGTCATCCTCGTCGCGCCGAAGGCCCCCGGCCACACCGTGCGCCGCGAGTTCGAGGCGGGGCGCGGCATCCCCGACATCATCGCCGTCGAGAAGGACGCGTCGGGAACCGCCTGGGAGACCGCGAAGTCGTACGCCAAGGCCATCGGCGGCACCCGCGCCGGCGTGATCAAGACCACCTTCACCGAGGAGACCGAGACCGATCTCTTCGGCGAGCAGGCCGTGCTCTGCGGCGGCACCTCGCAGCTCGTCCAGTACGGCTTCGAGACCCTCGTCGAGGCCGGCTACCAGCCCGAGATCGCCTACTTCGAGGTGCTGCACGAGCTCAAGCTCATCG
>CAMFIY010000246.1 GCA_945952575.1 uncultured Leucobacter sp. | reverse complement strand
GCCGGCCCGGCGCAGCATCTGAGCGAGATCGGTCGCGAGACGCTCGCGCAGCTCCCGGTCGAGAGCCGACAGCGGCTCGTCGAGCAGCAGCAGGCGCGGGCGAGGCGCCAGCGAGCGAGCGAGCGCCACACGCTGCCGCTCACCGCCGGAGAGCTCCGTCACCGAGCGCGCACCCGCGCCCGGCAGGTCGATCAGCGCGAGCAGCTCCTCGACCCTGGACTCGCGCTCGACACGGGGGACCCCTTGCACCCGCAGTCCGTACGCGATGTTCTCGGCGACACTGCGGTGGGCGAACAGCTGCCCGTCCTGGAACACCAGACCGAATCCGCGCCGGTGCGTCGGCACCCGTGCCAGGTCTTCGCCGTCCCAGGACACCGTTCCGGACGCGACCGCCTCGAGACCCGCGATCGCCCGGAGCAGCGTCGACTTGCCGCAACCGCTCGGCCCCGTGAGTGCGACCACCTCGCCCGGCGCCACCGCGAACGAGACGCCGTCGACCGCCGGCGCACTCGCGGCGGCATAGCGTACCGTCACACGATCGACATCCAGACCGGGCCGCCCGACGACCTCCTCCGTCACCACAGAACTCGCTCCCTCACATCTCGCTCGCTTCGCTTCCCCGCCACCGCTCCGCGAGCAGCATGATCCCGGTCACCATAGCGCCCAGCACCACGGCTGCGGCGAGCGCCATGCCGTAGTTCTCCGCACCCTGTCTTCCGATCAACTGCCCGATCGCGACCGGGAGCGTCTGCGCATCGGGTCGCACCAGAAAGGCCGTCGCGCCGAACTCCCCGAGCGCCGTCGCCGCCGCGAACCCCAGGGCCAGGCCCGCTGAGCGGCCGAGCATGGGCAGGTCGATGGTCATGAGCACCCGCATCGGCGAAGCTCCGAGAGTGGCGGCCGCGTCGCGCAGTCGCGGTTCGATCGCGCGCAGCACGGGCAGCAGCGTACGCAGCACGAGCGGCAGGGCGACGAGCGCCTGGGCGATCGGGATCAGCACCAGCGAGGTGCGCAGATCGAAGCCGATCCCGAGCGGGCGGTTCATCGTCAGCAGCAGGCCGAAGCCGAGCGTCACCGCGGAGACGCCGAGCGGGAGCATGATCGCGCCGTCGAAGAGGTCGACCCCCCGGCGCAGCACCCGGCTGCGCGGCCGGCGCGACGCGACCAGGGCCGCGAGCGCCCCGAGCAGCACCGAGAGCACCGTCGCGACGGCGGCGAAGCCGAGCGACAGCAGGATCGAGTCGAACACCGTGCCCTGCAGGCCGCTTCCCTCCGGGGGCAGCACCAGGTTCCGGTAGTGACTCAGCGTCCACCCGCCGCGGCCGTCGCGGAACGAGCGCAGCACGAGCGACAGGATCGGCAGCGCATGCAGCCCCAGCACCGTGATCGCGAAGCAGAGGATGACCGGGAGGTGCACACGGGCAGGGCGAGTCTCCGATCCGAGCCCGAAGCGCATCGCCACCGCCCCCGCCTGCTCCCTCCGGCGACGCAGCCGCGACGAGACGACCATGACCGCCGCGACGATCGCGAACTGGACGAGCGCCAGCACCGCGGCCGAACGCAGATCGAGGAACTGCACGGTCAGACGGTAGATCTCGGTCTCGATCGTCGAGAAACGCCGACCGCCGAGGACGAGGACGATCCCGAACGAGGTCGCGCAGAAGAGGAACACCAGCGCTGCGGCCGACGCGATCGCCGGGCGGAGCGCCGGCAGCGTGACGGTCCACCAGACCCGCCACGGTGTCGCCCCGAGCGTACGCGCGGCGTGCTCGGGGCGCGGATCCAGCTGCGCCCAGAAGCCGCCGACCGTGCGCAGCACGACCGTCACGTTGAAGAAGGTCAGCGCGAGCACGATCGCGAGGAAGCTCCGGTCGAGGCCCGTCCAGGCGAGCGGGCCGCCCTCTCCCAGCAGTGCCACGAACGCGACGCCGACCACGACGGTCGGCAGCACGAACGGCACGGTGACGAGGGCGCGCAGGATCCCTCTGCCCGGAAACCGCAGCCGGTAGAGCACGAATGCGGCAGGCACGCCGAGCAGCAGCGAGAGGAGCGTGCCGGCCGACGCCTGCAGCAGTGTCTGCCCGATCACCCGCCAATTGCGCGGATCGCCGAGGACCTCTGCGAATCCGCCGAGATCGAGGCCCGAGGAGCGGCCGGGCACGCCGACGCCCGGCACGCCGTCGGTGAAACCGGTCGCGACGAGCGCGAGCACCGGCCAGAGGAAGAAGAGCAGCAGGAAGCCGATCGGCAGCCCGGCGGCGATCGCCCAGAACGGCCAGAGCGGCCGGCTGCCGATCGCGCCGCGCCTCCTCATCCCGCGGATCCCGTCATTCGGTCGCCGCGCTCCAGGCCTTCAGCCAGCGCTCGCGACCCTCGCCGATCTGCGTCGGGGTGAGGTCGTGCGGCGCGGTCGGCATCGCGGCGAAGCGCTTCCACTCCGCCGGAAGCGACGCGTCGGTATCGACCGGATACATGTACATGGTCTCGGCGATCGTGTCCTGGAACTCGCGCGAGAGCAGGTAGTCCACGACGGCCTGGGCGCCCGTCGGATTGGATGCCCCCTTCAGCACCCCCGCATACTCGACCTGGGTCGTGCAGGTCTCGAGTAGCGCCCGGGTCGTGCTCGTCTCGCCGTCGTCGCTCAGCGTCCACGCGGGCGAGGTGCTGTAGGAGAGCACGACCGGGTGCGTGCCCTCACCGCCGCCCTGGGTGAACTGGCCGTTGTAGGCGTCGGTCCACCCCGATTCGATGCGCACGCCGTTCTTCATGAGCCTGGTCCAGTAGTCGGCGAAGCCCGACTCGCCGAAGGCGGACACCGTTCCGATCAGGAATGCCGCACCGGTCGACGACGTGGTCGGATCGATCAGCACCGTCAGGTCCCGGTATCTCGGATCCGCGAGATCCTCATAGGTCTTCGGGGGCGCGATGCCGTGCTCCTCGAACCATCCCGTGTCGACATTGACGCAGGTCGCGCCGAAATCGACGGGAACCATCGGCAGCTTCGCGCCCGCGGGGACCTGGCCCGAAGGATCCTCGAGCAGCTGTGCGCTCAGCTCGCCCGCCCGGCCAGGCAGTCGCGCGGGCGCGAACGGCGCCACCGCGCCGCTGTCGATGAGTCGGGAGGCGAATGCGTTGTCCACGCCGAAGAACGCGTCGGCGATCGGCGCACCCGTCGTCAGCACGAGCTTGTTCGTCAGCGCGCCGCCGTCACCGGCAGTGATGACCTTCACGTCGTATCCGGTCGCCGCCTTCGCCGCCGCGCTGAACGCATCGGCGTCGCCGAAGCTGTCGTGCACGATGAGCGTGACCGTCTTGCTCTGCTGCTCGGCCCCGGTGGTGCCGCCGGCGCCGGGCTGGCCGGCGCAGGCGCTGAGCGCGAGCAGAATCGCGATCCCAGCCGGAAGCGCGGCTGCACCGGCCCTCCGTGTGCGAGTGGACGACTTGCGGGTACGCGTGAGCATATGATTCCTTCCTCCGCTGGCATGACCCAGATCAGGTTCGAGGCGGGTCTATCGACTCACCTCTACGGTCGGAGCTCGCGTGCTCCCTCTCAGCCCGGCGCGTCCGGACTCCCGTGGATGGCGTTCGTCAGTCTAGCGCGACTGCCACGGCGGCCGCCAACCGCGTCGGGGGCGCCCGGCGGACGGATGCTCGTCGGCGTCTCGTTCCCCTCCGCTCACGGCATCGCGGCCGACCTCGTGGCTCACTTCGTCGGATCCCCAGGCGAAGGCCCGGAGCAACGGGTCCTCGGCCTCGGCCGGCTGCGGCGGATCCACCGGCATCGCCGACGGCTGCACCGTCGAGGGCTGCGACCCCGAGGAGGGAGATGCAGAGGATTGCGGCGTGAGCGGCACTGCCGGCGCGATCCTGAGCGGATTGATCTCGATGGTCTCCGCGTCCGCATCGACCCCCGCACGGCCGGGCTGCGACGGGATCATCGCGAGCCGCTCGGCGCGCGTCCGACCGACTCGGCGCACGCGCGCCAGATCGAGTCGGCTCCCGAGCACGCCGAGCAGCATGCCGGAGCCGAGTTCGAGCGCCGCAAGACTCCCGACGCTCCAGGGTTTGGGGCCGGCGACCGCCAGGCGGTCGGGCCCGATCGCCCCGCTCGCGGACCAGGCCAGCACCGCGACGGCGAGCCCGACCAGCGCTGCGGCGACGAGCACGACCACGACGAGGCCGCCGACCGACGCACCGCGCAACCCGCCCTTGCGATGAGCGTACGCCCCGACCCCGATGCCCAGAAGCACGACGACAGCGGGTGCGAGCGCCCCCGCCCAGCCCCAGCCGTGCGGCACGGCGCCCAGCAGCGGAAACGCGGGGAGCGGACCGAGCAGCGTCTCGAACGGGGTGACCGAGGTACCCGCGCCGATCGAGAAACCGGACCCGGTGAACCAGGCGATGGCCCAGACGAAGGCAACAGGAAGGAGCGCCGCGCTGAGCAGGAAGACGACGAGCAGGCCGATCCAGTCCAGCTGCAGACTCTGGCTGAGTGTGATGACGCCGACATAGCCCGCCACGAGCGCGACTGCGGTGCCGAGGGCGGCGAGCCCGGTCAAGCCGACGACGGCCGCCGCGGCCAGGCGCACGGTATCGGCGGCGCGAGCGGGAAGCCGCGCGGCCCAGAGGCGGTTCATCGGTTCGACGCGCTGCTGGATCCAGCGCACAGCCGCGTGCCACCACGCGTGCTCGGCGGTCGCCGCGCGCACGAGGAAGGCCGCCGCGGAGCAGACCCCGAAGCACAGCGCAGGCACGAGGACGGCGAGCCACAGCGGC
>CAMFIY010000245.1 GCA_945952575.1 uncultured Leucobacter sp. | reverse complement strand
GCCACACCCACCAACACCAACGGAAACACGGCCGGACGCACCGGACGCGCCATCGGCTCCTCCTCGGCCCGGGGCGGCTCCGCCCGCATCGACTCAGCCAACCTGCCAGCCCCCGTCGACGAGGAGCGAATGCCCGGTCACGTAGCCGGCCAGATCGCTCGCGAGGTAGACGAAGGTGTCGGCGACCTCCTCGGCGCTGCCCAACCGGCCGGAGGGGATCCGCTCGACGAAGACCTCGCGCTCGTGATCGACCGAACTGCCGTTCTGCTCGGCACGGCGCGAGAACAGGTCGTTCAGCATCGCGCTCTCGATCTGCCCCGGGCAGACGGAGTTCACCCGGATGCCGTCGCGCGCGAGCTCCGCAGCCATCGTCTGCGCCAGCCCGATGACGCCGAACTTCGAGGCCGAGTAGGCGGCATTTCCCCGGCCCCCACGGAGTCCGAAGAGCGAGGAGGAGAAGATGACGCTGCCCGGCCGGCCGGAGGCCTGCAGGCGGCGGGCGAACACGGTGGCAGTGAGGAACGCGCCGGTCAGATTCACCCCGATCACGCTCTGCCACTGGCCGAGCTCCATCTCGAGCGCCGGCTTCGCCGACAGGATGCCGGCGTTCGCGACGATCACGTCGACGACGCCCAGCTCCCGCTCGGCGCGATCCGCGGCGGCCTCCAGGCTGTCGGCATCGGTCACGTCCACGTCGACGCCGATCGCGCGGCCGCCGTGGCGCTCGGCGAGCTCGCGCGCGAACTCCGCGGTCGACGCCTCGTCGAGATCGGCGACCACGATGTCGGCACCGTGCGCGGCCATGCGCTCGGCGATGGCGCGGCCGATGGAGCCGACGGCCCCCGTGACGAGCGCGATCCTGCCTTCGAGCAGACGCGACCCGGATCGTTCCGTGCTCATCGATGTCCTCCTGTCGGGTGCCGCACCGCGTTGAGCACCAGCTGGTCGTGGCCGGGGATCAGGTGCGCGTTCGTCTCTCTCGCCGCCGCGAGGAGCTTCTCCAGCGACGCCGCGGCGTCGCGCTCGTCGGCCTCGGTGCCGCCGGCGCAGGATCCGCAGGGCACCCGGTCGAGATAGTTCTGTCCGAGATCCGCCGCGTCGCCGGTGTAGATCCAGGTGCGCGTGTCGGGCAGCTCGATGCGGAACGACTGGTGCCCGGGGGTGTGCCCCGGGGTCGACAGCGCGACCACGCCGGGGGCGAGCTCGGCGTCCCCGTCCAGGATCCGCCACTCCGTGCCGGGCTCCGTCCAGTCGGGCGCGAAGAAGCCCTCGGCCGTGCCGACCGCGCCGCTGCGGACGAAGTCGAGCTCGCGCCCCTGGATGGCGATCGGCACGCCCGCGCGGGCCAGGGTCGGGATCCCGCCGGAGTGATCGACGTGCAGATGCGACACCGCGGCGAGCGCGAGGTCCGCGGGCCGCAGCCCGACCTCGGCGAGTGCCGTCTCCAGCGGGTCGCCGCCCTTCCCCCAGTTGTAGACGCCGTCCGGGGGCGCCGGATAGAAGTGCCAGGGCTCGTGCTCGTTGGGGGCGCCGACGCATCCGGCGCGATAGGCGGCGGTGTTCGCCTCGTCCTCGTGCGCGACCCGGGACATCCCGGTGTCGAGCAGCACCCAGCCCGCGCCGGTCTCGACGAGCACGCCGAAGAGCGCCTCCCAGTAGAGGTGGTGGGGTCCGCCCGCGAGCGAGAGGTTCTTCGAGACCCGCTCAGCGCCGTACTGCAGGAAGAAGAGGCGATCCGCCGCCATGGCTATGCGGCCTTCACCACGGCGGACCGCCGGTTCGGGATCGTGATGAGCAGGTAGACGCCGCCCGTGACGATCAGCCCGGGGATCCAGGAGAGATCCGCGTCGCCGAGGAACTTGCTCGCCGCGCCGTGGATCAGGCCGTTGTTCATGAACGGCAGCGCCACCGCCACGCCGATCAGATAGGAGACGATCGCCTGCCAGTTGACGCCGCCGTAGGTCCAGGTCTTCGGATCGTGGAAGTAGACGCCTCGCGAGTTGAAGAACTCGTCGACCTGGTACTCGCCCTTGCGGACCCAGTAGTAGTCGATCAGGTTGACCGCGCCCCAGGGCACGAAGCCGAGCAGCAGGAAGGAGAGGAAGATGCTGACGTTCGCCGAGAACTCGGCCGAGGCGAACAGTGCGATGATCAGACCGATGATGAAGGTCGGCATGAGCATCCAGATCCGGACCGCCTTCGACGCCTTGATCTTGACGAACGCCGTGCCCGCCGTGATCAGGTTCAGCATGCTGCCGTAGAGGTTGAGGGCGTTGTTGCCGCCGACGGCCGCCGCGGTGACCAGCAGGATGACCGCGGTCACCCCGCCGCCGCCGAAGAGCTGGCCGATCGAGGCCATGGTGTCGTTCGGATCGAACTGGATGCCGACGAAGACGCCCAGCACCATCGTGCAGGTGGCGCCGAGGCAGACGCCCCAGAAGCCCCAGCTGAAGGTGTCCTTCGGCTTGGTGTCGACGGGGAGGTAGCGCGAGTAGTCCGACACATACGGAGCGTACGTCAGCAGGAAGGTGGTGACGAGGCCGAAGGCCGACAGGAACGGGCCGACCTGGAAGCCGGACACGTCGAAGACGAGTCCGCCGTGGATCAGCGACGCGATCGTCACGACGACGACCGCCAGCGCCAGCGGCCACATCGCCCAGCGCGCCGCCAGGTGGATGGCCCGGTAGCCGATCAGCGCGAGCACCAGACTGAGCACCGCGACCACGACGATCGAGATCGGCAGATCGATCGCCGGAGCTGCAGCGGAGAGCGCCTGACCGCCGATGACGGCGGTGGTCGCGAAGAAGCCGAGGTAGAGGAAGGCCGCCAGTGCGACGGGCAGCAGCGCGCCGTAGAAGCCGAACTGCCCGCGGCTCTGGATCAGCTGCGGCACGCCGAGCTTCGCGCCCTGCGCCGAGTGGAGCGCCATGAACACCGCACCGGCGATGTTGCCGAGCACCACCGCGACGATGGCCCAGAAGAGGTTGTTGCCGAGCACCACGGCCAGCGCGCCGAAGAAGGCGTTGCCGACGTTGAGGTTGGCGGAGAACCAGACCGGGAAGAGATCCCGGGCCGTCCCTTGTCGCGCGTCGGCGGGGATGGGGTGGACGTGCTCCACCTCGATCGCCGATGACTTCGTCGTCATCTCATCGCTCATCAGTATGTTCCTTTCAGTGGGTACTGGAGTTCGTGCGTATGTCGTCAGATCCCGTGCCGGAGGACGCCGGCGGATGCGCGCCGCGCGGGCGCCTCGGTCTCGATCTGCTCGGGCGGTGCGCCGACGACGCGGGCGTAGTTGACCGGGTCGGTCGCGCCCTCGGTGTTGATCAGGAGCAGGGTCGCGCCGGGGGCGAGGCCGACCGCGGCACGCTGCTCGGGGCTGCCCCCGTCGGCCACCGCGAGCAGGCCGCCGAGGGCCGCCGCCCCCGACTCGCCGGCGACGATGCCGCTCTCGGCGAGGGCGCGCATCGCCTCGTAGGCGGACTCGTCGTCGATGCCGATGAAGGCGTCGGCCGTCTGCCGGATCACGGGCCAGGTGAGCTGCGAGGGGAGCCCGCAGTTGAGCCCGGCCATGGTCGACGGGTGGGGCGGGGGCGCCTCGGTGAGGACCCCGGCCTCGGCCGAGCGGAACAGGCAGTTCGCGGTGAGCGGTTCGACGATCGCCGTGCGCGGATGCGTCGGGCGACCGCTCGCGCGGTAGTGCTGGAGCCCCGCGGCCGCGAAGGCGCCGACGCCGGCCTGGAAGGCGACGAGCGCGGGCCCGCCCATCCCGGCCTCGCTCAGGGCGTCGTCCACCTCGGCGAACATCGTCGAGTAGCCGTTCGTCACCTGCTTCGGGATGTCCCGGTAGCCCTCCCAGGAGGTGTCGCTGACCACGAGGCTCTGCGCGTCGGCCTCCTCGGCCGAGCGGCGGATGGCGTCGTCGTAGCTGCCGGCGACGATCCGCACCTCCGCGCCCTCCGACTCGATCGCCCGGATGCGGCTCTCCGCGAGGCCCTCCGGCACGAAGATGAGGCAGCCGACGCCCATCAGCTTGGCCATGCGCGCGACGCCGCGACCGTGGTTGCCGTCGGTCGCGGCGATCAGCCGCTTTGCGGCGCGATCCTGCAGCCGCTCGCCGAGTTCGGCGGGTGAGAGCACGCCTTCGGCATCGGGCAGCCAGTTCGTGCGGACGGCGTAGGCGACGGCCCAGGACGCGCCGAGCATCTTGAAGGCCGGCAGGCCGAGGCGGCTCGACTCGTCCTTCACGAGCACCCGGGCGACGCCCAGCCGCTCTGCCAGCCGCGGCAGCTCGTAGAGCGGAGTCCGGGCGTATCCGGGAACGGTCCGGTGGTACTCGATCGGCGCCGGCCGGGGCAACGGCTCGACATCGATCCCCGGCACCGCCGAGGGGTTCTCGAAGAGGTCGAACTGCATGGTGTGGTCCTTTCGGGTTCAGACGGCGGTGTAGCCGCCGTCGATCACGAGGGCCTGCCCCGTGACATAACTTGCCGCGTCGCCGAGGAGGTAGAGCACGCTGCCGACGATCTCCTCGGGGACGGCCTGACGGCCGAGCGGAATGGTCGCCTCGAGCTCGACCAGCGCACGTGCCGGATCGGCCTGGTGATCCCAGAAGCCGTCGTTGAACGGCGTGTCCACCCACCCGGGGCAGATCGCGTTCACGGTGACGCCGCGCGGGCCGAGCTCGTCGGCCAGCGAGCGGACCAGGCCGAGCAGCCCGGCCTTGGTCGCATGATAGGCGGGCATGCCCGCGTGACCGCGGAGCCCGCCGGTCGAAGAGGTCAGCACCTG
>CAMFIY010000244.1 GCA_945952575.1 uncultured Leucobacter sp. | reverse complement strand
ACTCGGGATCGTGCATCAGGATCAGGCGGCCGGCCCCGTAGGGCGAATCCCCCTCGGCCTCGGCGGGATGCGCGGAGCCATGGGTGACCCCTGCGGCGAACGCGATGGATCGCGGTGCGATCCGCTCGGGCGCGGGAATCTCGCGCACCTGCAGCTCCGTGCGCAGTCGGGCGGCGCGCAGCTGCTCGGCCGCGGCCTCGAAGGCGGCATCGTCCCCCGACTGATGAGCTATCACATAGCCGACCCTAGAGTTCGTCCTAGGAGACAGCCGGTCGCCACGCCGGGCAGCCAAGATTCCCAGAACCTGGTGACGTCGGCGACGATCCCGGACGCCGATAGAATCGAACGCGATGTCAGAAACACCGCAGCACAGCTCAGCCCGCCTGGTGGATCGCCACCCCGACATCGCCGGAGCCGAACTCGTCGCCGGGATGGTGCCGCCCCGGCAGTTCGACGGGGCGACCTTCGACTCCTACCGGCCCGATCCCGACTATCCGTCGCAGAGCGAGGCGCGGGATCTTCTCCGGGCCTTCGCCGAGCCGGAGCAGCCGATCGCCCGCGGCGGCCTCTTCGGCCGGAGGAAGAAGGCCGAGCCGGCCGCAGTCGGCGTCACCAAGCCGGGCATCTACCTGGATGGCGGCTTCGGCGTCGGCAAGACCCACCTCCTCGCCGCGACCTGGCATGCGACGGCCGGCCGCAAGTACTTCGGCACCTTCATCGAGTACACGGCGCTCGTCGGCGCGCTCGGCTACGCCGGCGCCGTCGGCGTGCTGCAGGGCGCCCGACTGATCTGCATCGACGAGTTCGAACTGGACGATCCGGGCGACACGATGCTGATGACCCGGCTCATCGGCGATCTCGTCTCGACCGGATCCCGGATCGTCGCCACGTCGAACACGCCTCCCAACGCGCTCGGAGAGGGTCGCTTCGCCGCATCGGACTTCATGCGCGAGATCCAGGCGATGGCGGATCGTTTCGTCACGATCCGGATCGACGGGGTCGACTACCGCCAGCGCGACATCTCGGGCGATGCGGTCACGCTGAGCGACGACGCGTACCGCTTCACTCTGGCCGATGAGGCCGCCTCGGGGGAGCGGATGACCGATGACGCCTTCGATGCGCTCATCGCTCATCTCGCCACCGTGCACCCGTCGAGCTATGCGGGGCTGCTCACCGGAGTGCAGACCATCGGTCTGCGGGACGTGCACGAGCTCACCGACCAGTCCGCGGCGCTGCGCTTCGTCGCCTTCATCGACCGGGTCTACGACGCGCAGATCCCGATCCGCGCGACCGGGCTGCCGCTCACCTCGATCTTCGGAGGCGGCATGCTCGACGGCGGCTACCGCAAGAAATACCTGCGCTGCATGTCCCGCCTCAACGCACTGACCCAGGGCGAGGTCACGGCCTGATGCCCGACTGGCCCCAGTGGATCGGCATCGGAGCCGTACTCCTGCTCGGATATCTCGGCAACGAGCTCCGGCGCAGGAACGGCGGTTCCCGGCGGAGTCGCGGGCGCGGGGCCGACCGCGGCGGCGAACGGGCCGAACTGCGGCCTCGACCCGGAAGGTCCGGCGCCGGAGACTCCTCCGTCGGCTCGCCCCACTCCCCGACGAGCCCCGGCCGGTCCGGCGAGGCGGCGACTCGGGATCTCATGCCAGCGGAGATCCGCGCGCTGCGACCGAGCTACGCGCCCGAGCCGGATGGCGAGCCGGATCCCGGCGAGATCGTCTGGACCTGGGTGCCCTACGCCGAGCACGACGGGCGCGGCAAGGATCGCCCGGTCCTGATCATCGCTCGGATCGACGCGGGCTCGTTCGCCGGCTGCTACCTGAGCACGAAGGAGCATCGCGGTTTCGTGTCGATCGGCAGCGGCGGCTGGGATCCGCAGGGCCGGGAGAGCTTCCTCTCGCCCGAGCGCGTGCTCAGGGTGCAGGCTCAGGGCATGCGCCGCGAAGGTCAGGTGCTGCCCAGGGATCGTTTCGAAGTCGCCATCCGCGCCGTCGTCGCGGAGCACCGGATCGGACGCTGAGCCGCGAGGCAGTGCGCCGTCGCGCACGTCCGCGTCCGCTACCCGCTAGCGACGGGTGAACGTCACGTGCGTGACGCCGCTCGGCGTCGTGGCCGAAGCGACGTCGTAGTCGGCTTCGAGGCCTTCGAGCCCCTCCCAGATCGAGGATCCGCGGCCCAGGATGATCGGCACCACGGTGACGTGCAGGTAGTCGACGAGTCCGGCGGCGAGGAACTCCCGCGTGGACTCCGGGCCGCCGCCGAGTCGGACGTCGAGGCCGTCCGCCAGCTCGAAGGCGAGGGCGAGCGCCTCGCGCGGTTCGGCATCGACGAAGTGGAAGGTCGTGCCCTCCAGCTCGAGCGGCGGCCGGGGCCGATGCGTGAGCACCACGACGGGAGTGTGGAACGGCGGCTCCTCGCCCCACCAGCCTCGCCAATCGGGATCGTCCTGCCAGCCCGGAGGCCCGAACTTGTTCGCCCCCATGATCTCGGCGCCGATGCCCTCCCAGGCGCGGCGTGCATAGGCGTCGTCAGGAGCCGTCGCCGGGTCGACCGCGACCCGCTCCCGATCACCGCTGAGGCTCTGGAAGGTCTCGGTCGGGAAGAACCATTCCATCAGACGGGTGCCGGCGTGACCGAAGGGCGCCTCGAGGCTCTGGCCCTCGCCGGAGCCGTAGCCGTCGAGGGAGATCGCAAGATTGTGCGCGCGGAGCTTCGGCATCGTCATCCCACCGTGCAGAACGGGTGGCCGGCCGGGTCGAGGTAGACGCGGAAGCCCGAGTGGGACTCCAGGTGGCGCGCGCCGAGGTCGAGCAGCTGTTCGTGCGCGACGTCGAAGTCGGCGACCTGGATGTCGAGATGGAACTGCTGGTCGCCATCGTCGCCGGGCCAGACGGGGGGCACGTGGCCGAGGGAGCGCTGGAACCCGAGGCTCTGCGCGCCCTCCCGTTTCAAGTCCGCCCAGTGCCCGTCGTCATCGATCTCGATCTCGCCGCCCAGGACGTCCCGATAGAACTCGGCCAGTGCGGGCGGATCCGGGCAGTCGAGGACGACTTCGTACAGTGTGCCGATCATGAGTCTCATCGTAGGCCCGGGACCCGTTGCCCGCCAGACCCTCGGGCTCGGCGTTGGACGTCATGGATCCCCGGGGACTCCCCGGGCTCCCGAGGAACCCTCAGCAGCGTCATAGGCGGCGGGCATAGCCTGGGCGCATGACTTGGGAGATTGTGCCGGACGCGCCGCAGCAGCGCGCGTTCCCGTGGTGGATCCCGTTCTCGATCGGCGCCCTGCTCGCACTGGTCGGCCTGGCGTTCCTGGTCTGGCCGTTCTTCGCCGCGACCTGGGCCTTCGCCGTGCTGATCGGCGCGGCCTTCATCGCATCGGGGCTCGGGGTGCTGCTGCGTCAGCGCCCGGGAGGCAGCTCGGCCGTCGGAGGCATCCTCATGATCGCGATCGGCCTGCTCGCGATCATCTTCTCCGACTTCACGGTGAGCGTACTGATCACCTTCGTCGGGATGACGCTGATCGCCGCAGGCGTGCTCTGGCTGGTCATCGCGCTCGGGCTGAGCCGGGGCGGGTTCAACCCGGCGACGCTCCCGGCCGTACTCATGCTCGCGGCCGGGATCGTCGCGATCGTCTGGCCCTCGGCCGCGCTGCTCATCGCCGCCGTGGCCTTCGGGCTGGTCCTGCTCGGCGTCGGCGGACTCATCGCGTGGGGCGCGCTGCGCGCCCGCGGTGTCGTGGGCGGCGCGTCGCGCGGGCGGCCGCACGGCACCGCTGCGGCCTGAGCCGCGACGCTTCCCGCGACGTGTCGCGGCCAGTATGGTCGAAGCCATGGGCAGGATCATCTTCGATACCGCGACAACGCTGAACGGTTGGATCGCGGACGAGCAGCAGTCGCTGGACTGGCTCTTCGCGGTGGAGAACGGCGGGGAGCCGAGCGAGGATCAGTATCCCGCGGATGCCACCGTGCTGGTCGAGGGCTCCCATACTTACGAGTGGGTGCTGCGGCAGGAGCAACTGCTCGGAAATCCGGAGAAGTGGCAGCAGTACTACGGAGCGAAGCCGACGTTCGTGTTCACCTCGCGAGAGCTGGCGGTCCCCGCGGGTGCTGATGTGCGCTTCGTCTCCGGCGCGATCGAGGAGGCGCTGCCCGCGATCCGCGAGGCGGCCGGAGACGGCGACATCTGGGTGATGGGCGGGGGTGAGCTCGCCGGCCAGTTCCTCGATGCGGGTGCGCTGGACCGGATCGCGCTCTCGCTCGCGCCGGTCGCGCTGACCGGGGGAGCGCCGCTTCTGCCCCGGCGCATCGAGTCGGACCGCCTGCGCCTCGTCGCGGCGCACGCGCAGGGTCAGTTCGCACGCGTCGTCTACGACGTGCTGCCGCTGGGGTCGAGCGACCGCACGGGCGCGCCTGAGGACTGATCCTCCTCGCCCGGGCGCCGCGCGGCGCCGAGCGCTCGCGCGCCCGCGACGATCATGGTCGCCGCACCGGCTACCCCCGCCAGGACGAACGTGAGGCGCGGCCCGAGTGCGGCATTGCCGAGGCTTCCGAGCGCGAGCGCGAAGAGCGACGCCGTACGCGCGAGCCCGCCGAGAGCCGCGTAGACCCGGCCGCGCTCGGCCTCGGGCGTGCGCGTGGTGATGAGCGCACCGCTCGTCGCGTTCCCGATGCCGAAGCCGGCGGCCAGCACCGTCAGGAAGACGGCGTAGATCCAGAAGCCAGGGGAGAGGCCCATCGCGACGAGGCTGAGCGCGGCGACACCGAAGCCTGAGACCGTGGCGAGCGCGCGCCGCCCGTCCC
>CAMFIY010000243.1 GCA_945952575.1 uncultured Leucobacter sp. | reverse complement strand
GCACCACGATCACGCTGCCCGTGAGCTACGTCGCCGAGCACGTCGACCTCGGCTACGCCGTCACCGCGCACCGTGCCCAAGGGGCCACCGTCGACACCGCACACGCGGTCGTCCACTCACCGGAAGTGACCCGAGAATCCCTCTACGTCGCGATGACCCGCGGCCGCGAATCCAACCGCGTCTACGTCGCCACCGACGAGCATCACCTCGAGGAGCATCAGCACCGTGAGGACCTGCAGAACACCGCCCGGAGCATCCTCTACGGGATCCTGCAGCACCCTGGCGCAGAGCTCTCCGCACACGACACGATCACCGTGGAGCAGGACTTCTGGGGCTCACTCGAGCAACTCGCGGCCGAGTACGACACCATCGCACAAGTCGCCGGACAGGAACGCTGGATCGCCCTCCTGCACGCCGGAGGCCTCACGGCGGAGACGATCGACGAGCTCGTCGAGACAGACGCCTTCGGGATCCTCACCACCGAGCTGCGCAGGCTCGAAGCCGACGGGCACGACATCGACAGTCTTCTCCCGCGCATCATCCAGGTTGGAGGACTGGACGAGGTGCAGGATCTCGGGTCGCTGCTGCGTTACAGGCTCCAGCGCATCACGGCGGCCTACCAGCCTGCTCCGCAGCGGACCGCCAGGATGATCGCCGGCCTGGTCCCGCGCGCGACCGGGATCACCGATCCCGCGATGAGGCAAGCCCTCGACGAGCGGGAGCAGCTCATGGAGCAGCGCATCGATGCCCTGGTCGAGAAGCTCCTCAAGCAGCCAGAGCCCTGGTTGACGGGACTCGACGAGACCGCTCCCGCAGAGGGTGAGGCTGCGGCACGGGCGGTCATTGCGTACCGCGACCGGTGGGGCGTCACCTCGAGCAGCCCACTCGGAGCGGTGCCCGGCGACGATGCTCAGCGCGTCGACTACGAACGCGCCCAGGGCGTGCTCGTGAGCCTTCAGCAGACCGAGCACTCCCCGGAGGAAGTGCGGTCCAGACGGAGTCAGAGGCGGTCGATTTCCTGATGTATGCGGCCGATATTCTTAGTGCATGACGCCAACGAACCGCGCGCGGATCTCTCGCCAGACGCGCTCAAACGTGTTCGATTGGCTCTCGCTTTCCGAGTACGACTGGTCGGGGCGGCTGCAGCATCCGCAGTTCCTCGCCCGGCTCTACGACTTGGAGGAGCTGCCGAGCAGAGACCACAGGTACCGCACTGCCAGCGGCGACATCTACCAGCACATGGTGAACAACTGGGACTGGGAGGATGACTGGGTCTTCAACGACGACCGTTTCCAGCTTCGTAACGGCAGCGACGAGACGTTCCTCAACTTCTTAGCCGAGACAGTCCATCCCATTGTCCGCGACGATCCAGACGCCGCTGCCGCGATGGTCGCTGCCTACAATGACACCCTCCGCCGAGATGGGTATGAGCTCATCGAGACAGACCGTTTCGGAGATCGCATCATCTATGGCTGGCGTCAGATTTCCGCGTATTACGCCCCAACCGAGCTAACGCTCGCCAAGACGCCCGACCTCACCGAGAACTCTGTGCTGCGCCGTCACCTCGATCTAATCAACCGCGACCTCAGCTCAGATCCCGCTGCGGCGATCTCCTCCTGCAAGAACCTCCTCGAGAGCCAGTGCAAGATCGTGCTCACGGATCTGGATATCGAGTTCTCCGAACGAGACGAGCTCCCGGCTCTTTTCGCAAGCACCGCATCGGCACTCGCGATCAATGCCGACGCGGTAGACGGCAGCAAGCGCGGCAGCGACGCCCTCCGCAAAGCGATGCGCGCCCTCTCCACTCTCGTGCAGTCCGTCGCGGAGGCACGCAACTCAATCGGCGACGGGCATGGCTCCGTCAACGAGAGCCCCGCGACTCCACGACATGCACGCCTCGTGTTCAACTCGACTGTTGCAGTCGCGCAGTTCATCGCCGACACCTGGCACGAAACCTCCCATGAGCAAAAGGCTGCGCTGGGCTCCTCCTTCTGACGCTTCTCCACTCCAATCCGCAAGCGGAACTCCACCGCTCTTCCGCACTCCAACCGAGCAGCGTAGACTGCGAAATGGCAGGACAGACCACGCGCGAAGCCTGACGTCGGGCGGAGCAGACCGCCCCAAGAAGCCTCGGGGCACTCACCACACAGGACCAGCCACATCGAAGTGCTCCCGTGTGAAAAGTGAGGCCATCATGAATCTCATGCAGCGTCTGTGGAACGCCAGCGTCCGCACCCGCATCTTCCTGCGCCGCCGCAGCCGTACTTGTCATGCTGACACCTATCGAGGACAGCAGACACTGACCCAGTGCGCTCCGGTGGCCACCACTTCGTGCCACCGGAGCGCGCTGACCGCGGCGGCATGCCCGGGCGCATGTCGTGCCCTGGGTTCGGTTCCGTGGTGAGGACGAGCCGCGGGCGCGGGCATCTGTTGCTGGACATCCAGCAGGCCGACGGCCAGACCATCCTGGTGTAACTGAACGCGAGCATGGCTGGGCAGATCGTGGTGGTCGCCGGCTATCGCTGGTCGCCCGCGTGGCGGGCCGCATATCGGGCCCACGGTTCTGCGGACTTTTCGGCGTGGAGGAAGGCGACGTGGTGGCTGTAGCCGAGTGCGTCGGCGACTAGCGACGGTGGGCATTGGAGGACGAGCTCGCCGAGGGCGCTGTTGCGGGCGCCGAGGAGGTTCACGCCGAGGGCTCGCAGTCTGTCCATCACGGTGTTGGGGTGGAGGTGTCGTCCGGCGAGGATGCTTGGGAACATCCAGGGGCTGTCCGTCCCTGCCGCTGTCCGGAGGTTGGGCCGAGCATCGCGGTGCTGGCGGATCATGTTGGCGAACGGCTCAGGCACGTCCACTGGATGGCGGCCGAGCTGGATTCTCATGCCGTGAGGGCTCTCGGCGATGGCCTCGGTCGTCAGAGTGACGACTTTGACCAGTGGTTGCGCGTAGAGGAGCAGGAGCATGCCGGCGACGCGGTAGGGGAGTGACTCGCTGGTCCCGGTGAGCAATTCGCGGATCCAGGCAAGTCTCTGCTCCTGGCTCAGGGACGGGCTCGATCGGGGAGTGCGATGCGCGACCGTGACACCGGTGTTCAAGCGGGACTTCTTGGCGAGCTGGAAGAAGTTCCTGATCATGGTGCGAGTGGTCGGTCCGCCTGCCAGCCACTCGTCGGCGTCTTGCTGGGTGCAGGTCGCGGCGGTGCGGTGGTGTGTCTGGTGCAGCCAGGTCAGGAACTTGACTGTCTCGGTGATCTCTTGCTTCGCTGAGTGCACCGGGCCGCGCGTGTTGGCGCCTGCTTCGGATTTGGCGCGGATGTTGCGTAGGTGGTGCCAGGTCGCGAAGTGCTGGACGGGCTGACGGACCTCGGCGGGGAGCCCTTCTAACTTGACGGCGATCCACTCCTCGAATCGGTGCAGGTAGGCATCGCGGTAGGGGAGTAGGCCGTGATGTTGCAGGAGTGCTCGGATGTGTTCGGTCGGCTTGCCGGGAACGGCGTCGAGGCCTTCGTGGGAGATCGGGATCGTGCCGTCGCCAAGGCCACGCAGGAGCGTCTGGACCTTGGGGGATCGCTTCCAGACGAGGATCGACTCGGGTCGCTCGGATGCGCATAGCGCGTCGACCAGACCGCGCAGAGCGGGGTGTTCCGGCTCGCCGCCGAGGACCTGGTGGAGGTCGGCGCGAAGCGCACATCGGGCGCAGAGCCGCCCTCGGTGATGCCCGGCTTCGGTGTCGCAGCTGTCGCAATGGAAGTCGTGGGGGATCTCCGCGCAGGTCGCGCAGATCGGACCGCCGCCGGCGCTTGCGGGTCCTGGTAGCAGGCGGTCTTGGAGGCACTCCGGGCAGACGCCTCGGGTGTGGACGGCGTTGTAGTAGCAGATGTTGCAGAGCCGGCCCTCCGGCCATGTGACGGCGACCCGCGGGATCTTGCGGCCGCAGCGTGCGCACGGGTTCCCGGTCGTCGAGGTGATGCGTGGACGACCCTGGATGGTGGAGCGGGGGGACAGGCCTGCTGGTCCTCGACTCGCCACGGCAGCCATCCCTACTCGTCGAGAATGTTCGCGCGCCGGGGTCGAACTGATCGGTCGAGGCTGACGACGTTGGAGCCGGGCTCGGTCGCGGTCTTCCGGCGCCGGACGTCCGCGGCGGTTGTCGTGACCAGATCGGCTGGTGTGCACTCGAAGATGTCGCAGAGTGCGGCGATAACTTGGAGCGAGACGCGCTCCGGCCGCTGATTGACGAGGCGGTAGACCTGCGGTCGGGAGAGCGTGATGTCCCGTTCGCCGAGCAGCGGGATGAGATCGGTCGTGTTGTGCAGACCTCTGGCCGCCATCAGCTCGGCCAGGCGCCACTGGTAGTCGACCTTGCGTTTCATGGTGTTCCATCCTTCGTGGTGCGGGCCAGGGCCTCGTTGACGGTCCTGTCGAGAGCGCTGCGGAGCGTGCTGCGCCGGAACTCGTCGCCGACGAACTGGTAGATGCCGGTCGTCGAGGCGTACTCGTGCCCCATCTGGTCCTGGACGAACCGTGGGTCCCAGCCAGCCTCCAACAGATGCGTAGCGTAGGAGCGTCGGAACGAGTGCAGATCGAGCCCGTCCGAAAGTCCGAGCTCGTCGCAGTAGCGGCGTAGCCGGCGCAGCAGCGCCGGTTCTCCGACCAGGCCGCCGCGTTCGCTGGGGAACAGGTCGAGTGTGTCGGGCTCACCGCGACCGTTGGCGAGCCAGTCCTCGAGGATCGGAGGCGTCCATCGCCAGACGGTGAGCACGCTGCGGGGTTTGTAGGGCGAGGAGCGCCTGTCTCTTATACACATCTCCGAGC
>CAMFIY010000242.1 GCA_945952575.1 uncultured Leucobacter sp. | reverse complement strand
CCCGCTCACGCCGCCGATCGCGAAAGCGGTCTCGTCATGCACCTCGCCCTGCACCATGCCGCGTCCGGGCTCGAACTCGGTCGCGGCGATGTGCGGCCATCGGGCGGGAGCCGGGCGATACCCCGTGCGATGCATCCCCAGCGGATCGAGCACGTTCTCGGATACCAGCTGGTCGAGCGGCCTGCCGCCGAGTTCCTCTGCGAGCAGCCCCGCCCAGATGAAACTGAGGCAGGAGTAGCGCTGCAGCGCCCCGGGCCGATCGATCGGCCGGGCGGTGAGCCGGAACCGGATCGCGCCGGGATCCGGGTCGTGATCAGGCCAGGCGGCCGGGAAGCCGGCGCTGTGGGTCAGCAGATGGGCGAGGGTGATCCCGCGCAGATCCGGGCTGCGGAACTCGGGCAGGCGGTCGGCTATCCGCAGCGACGGATCGAGCCCGCGGCGCTCGAGCTCGATGAGGAGCGCGGCGGCGACGACGGGCTTGGTCACCGAGGCCAGGTCGAACGGGGTGTCGATCGTCACCGGGAACGACGGGGCGGTGGTGGGCGCCCCCGGGGCGTCCCAGCGCCGTGTGGTTCCGAGGCTCCGCCGGACGACCGGCTCGCCGTCGAAGCTCGCCAGCAGCACCGCGGCGGAGCCGGATCCGGGACCCGTGACGCGGCGCAGCAGCTCATCCAGCCGGTCCGCCGGCTCTCGCTCAGACTCCGTGGTCCCCATACCCGTCCAGCCTAGTGAGGGCAGGGGTCCGCCGTCCCGCCCGCCGCGTCATATTCGCCCGGAGCAGCGGGGGTTCTCGCTAAACTGGACGGGTCCGTTCGAGAACCAGATTCTCCGTTCGTCGGCTTCAGGGGCCAATCCGGGTCCGCTCGCCAGGGCGCCCGTGCGCGTCCCGCGAGCGGCGACGGAACCAGAGACCCCGAGGAGCCGGCAATCAATCCGCAGCATGACCCCAACGAGATCGATCCTCGGGTGTTCCCCGCGACCGCGCGTCGCGGCAGCGAATGCGGTGTGCTCAAGGTCGGCGACATCCGCGCGACGGAGCTGGTCGAGCGCTTCGGATCGCCGCTCTACGTCGTAGACGAGGCGGTCGCGCGTCAGCGCGCCCGCGACACCCGCGCCGCCCTGCAGCGGGAGTTCGCCCGCGTCGGCACCGATGCGACCGTGTACTACGCAGGCAAGGCGTTCCTGTGCGTCGAGGTGGCGCGCTGGATGGCCGAGGAGGGGCTCAACATCGATGTCGCGAGCGGCGGCGAACTCGCGGTCGCGCTCGCCGCCGGCATCGACCCGGGCCGGATCGGATTCCACGGCAACAACAAGTCGCCCGAGGAGATCGCGCACGCCGTGTCCATCGGCGTCGCGGTCATCGTGCTCGACAGCGAGCAGGAGATCGAGCGGGTCGCCGAGGCCGCGACCGCGGCGGGGGTCCGACAGCGCGTGCGCATCCGGGTGAACAGCGGTGTGCACGCCTCGACCCACGATTTCCTCGCCACTTCGCACGAGGACCAGAAGTTCGGTCTGCCGCTGGATCGAGCGGTCGAGCTCGGGCGTCGCATCGCCGCGCACCCGAGCCTCGAGTTCCTCGGCCTGCACTGCCACATCGGCTCGCAGATCTTCGCGACCGACGGCTTCCGCGAGTCCGCGCGGCGGCTCGTCGGCATCTACCGCGAGCTCGCCGAGGCCGTGGGCGCTCCGGTGCCGGAGCTCAACCTGGGCGGCGGCTTCGGCATCGCCTACACCTCGGCGGAGGCCGGCGACGCCCCAGACGTCGCGCGCGTCGCCGCCGAGCTCGCCGACATCGTGGCCGAATCCTGCGCCGAGGCGGGGATCCCGATCCCGAAGCTGGCCTTCGAGCCCGGCCGGCTCATCATCGGTCCGGCCGGTGTGACGCTGTACTCCGTCGGCACGACGAAAGCCGTGGCGCTCGGCGGGAGCGACGCCGGATCCGATCCCGCCGACGCGGGCTTCGCGGAGCGGCTCTACGTGAGCGTCGACGGCGGGATGAGCGACAACGCGCGGACGGCGCTCTACGGCGCCGACTACCAGGTGCGGATCGCGAACCGCCGCTCGGCTGCCGCCCCCGCGCTCGTGCGCGTGGTCGGCAAGCACTGCGAATCCGGCGACATCGTCGTGAACCGCGACGTGATTCCGGGCGACGTCGCCCCGGGCGATCTGCTCGCGGTCGCGGCCACCGGAGCCTACTGCTGGTCGCTCTCCAGCAACTACAACTACGTGCCGCGGCCTCCGGTGATCGCCGTCCGCGACGGCGAGGCGCGGGTCATCGTACGCGGTGAGACCGTCGAGGAGCTCGTCGCGAAGAGCGTGTCCTGATCCAACGATTTCCGCCGGCGTCCGCGCGGCGGCACCACACCACACACGAACGGAGAACGAAGTGAACGGATACCGCGATCTTCGCGTAGCACTGCTCGGATGCGGATCGGTCGGCTCCCAGGTCGCCCGGCTGCTGCTCGAGCAGGGCGATGAACTTGCGGCCCGGGTCGGCGCACGCCTGGAGCTGATCGGCATCGCGGTCAGGGATCTCGACGCGCGCCGGGACGCCGAGCTGCCCCGAGAGCTCTTCACGACCGATGCCGAGCGGCTCGTGCTCGGCGCCGACATCGTGATCGAGCTGATGGGCGGCGTCGAGCCCGCCCGCGGACTGATCCTGCGCGCCATCGAGGGCGGTGCGGACGTCGTCACCGGGAACAAGGCGCTCATCGCCGCCCACGGCCCCGAGCTGGCCGATGCGGCCGAGCAGGTCGGGGCGCAGCTCTCCTACGAGGCGGCGGTCGCGGGCGCGATCCCGATCATCCGCCCGTTGCGAGAGAGCCTGGCCGGCGACCACATCACGCGCGTGCTCGGCATCGTGAACGGCTCGACCAACTACATCCTCGATCGCATGGACCGCTTCGGCGACAGCGCCGAGGACGCGATGCGCGTGGCGAGCGAGCTCGGCTACCTGGAGGCGGATCCGACGCTCGATGTCGAGGGCTACGACGCGGCGCAGAAGGCGACCATCCTCGCCAGCATCGCGTTCCACACCGTCGTCCCGGTCGACTCGGTCTACCGCGAGGGGATCACGGGAGTGACCTCTGCGCAGATCGAGGCGGCCCAGAGCGCGAACTGCGTGATCAAGCTGCTCGCGATCGCCGAGCGGATCACCGCGGCGGACGGGACCGTCGGCGTCTCCGCCCGCGTCTACCCCGCGCTGATCAGCCGCGAGCATCCGCTCGCCGCGGTGCACGGCGGCAAGAACGCCGTGTTCGTGGAGGCCGAGGCGGCCGGCGAGCTCATGTTCTACGGCGCCGGCGCCGGCGGAGTCGAGACGGCATCGGCCGTGCTGGGCGATGTGGTCTCGGCTGCGCGCCGCCACGTCATCGGCGGACCCGGCGTTCCGGGATCCTCCCACGCCGACCTCACGGTCCTGCCGATCGGCGAGGTCAGCACCCGCTATCAGATCATGCTCGCCGTGCGGGACGAGCCCGGCGTGCTGGCGGCGATCGCGGGCCTGCTCGCGGAGAACGGCGTCTCGGCCGCCAGCGTCGAGCAGACGGTGCCCGAAGGATCCGAGGGCACCGCGACCCTCGTGATCGGGACGCACACCGCGCGCGAGGCGGATCTCGCGGCCACGGTCGAGGCCCTCCGCGACAGCGCGGTGGTCACCGCGGTGACCAGCGTCATCCGGCTGGAGGGCAACGCATGACCCGCCTCCACGTCCGCGTCCCGGCGACCAGCGCGAATCTCGGTCCCGGCTTCGACACGCTGGGGCTCGCGCTCGCCTACGGGGACGATCTGATCGTCCGCACCCGACCCGAGCCGGGCGTGACGGTGCAGGTCGCCGGCGTCGGCGAGGACGAGGTCCCCACCGACGAGACCAATCTCGTGGCGCGCTCCATCGCGCACGTCTTCGATCGCGTCGGGCGTGCGATGCCGGGCCTCGAGATCGAGGCGAACAACCGGATCCCGCACGGGCGCGGCATGGGCTCGTCCGGCGCCGCGATCGTCGCGGGCGTGATGACCGCGGCCGGTCTGCTCGAGCACGCCGACACCGATCCGCTGCTGTTGAGCGAAGCGGAGCTGCTGCGCTTCGCCACCGAGCTCGAAGGGCATCCGGACAATGTGGCCCCGGCGCTCTTCGGCGGCCTCACGATCGCCTGGATGGGCGAGGACGGCCCCCGCTTCAAGCGGCTCATGGTGCATCGCGGGATCTCGCCCCTCGTGCTGGTGCCCGATTTCACCATGTCGACCGAGCTGGCCCGCAGCCTGCAGCCGAAGCAGGTGCCGCACGAGGACGCGGTGTTCAACCTCTCGCGCTCGGCGCTGCTCGTCGCCGCGCTCACCCAGAGCCCCGAGCTGCTCTTCGAGGCGACCGAGGATCGGCTGCACCAGAACTACCGGGGCGAGGCGATGCCGCAGACCCGCGCCCTCATCGCCGCACTGCGGGTGGCCGGCCACGCAGCCGTCGTGTCGGGCGCCGGACCCTCGATCCTCGTGCTCGCCGGGGATCCGGCTGAGCGTCTTGCGGCTGTCGAGATCGCTGAGGCGCACGAGGGCGGCTGGCGTTCGCTGCTCCTAGCCGTCGACATCAAGGGTGCTACAGTAGAAGCGATCCGCGAGTAGCCACGGCATCGCCGTCGGCCCAGGATTCGCCAGTTCGACACTGGCTCGGATCATTCCCTTGCCGGTCCTCCGGCGATTCACCTGAAGCCGCTCGTCGCAACGTGCGGGCGCGCCGCCGTGAGCACATCGAGAACGTGCACGAATCACGGCACACCCGAAAGGAACACTGTGCCCGAGAACAACACTGCTGCAGAGGGCAGCACTGTGTCTGAG
>CAMFIY010000241.1 GCA_945952575.1 uncultured Leucobacter sp. | reverse complement strand
CTCCTCAGGGGAGACGTGGTCGACCGAGGCGCGGCGCTGGCCGCGGAAGAACGCGGCCCGCATGTCTCCATCCGGAAGGGAGGGATCGGTCTCGTACTCCTCGGAGAACGAGCTGAAATCGGGCAGCGGCGGCATGGCCACCTCGCCGGGCAGCGGCAGATCGGGATCCCGCTGCCCGGCCGCCTCCTCGAACCGCTCGGCGAGTTTCACGAGCACCTCGATGAGATAGGCGATGGCGCTGCGCGACGTGCCGATGTTGGTCATGAACAGGACGGTGTTGCGACTCGTCTTGTTGACCTGCACGCCGTAGCGATCCATCAGGTAGTCGTGCTTGAAGGTGTCGCCGTCGACGCCGGTGCGGCTGATCTCGATCGTGATGCGGCTCGGGTCGATGACGAACTCGTCGTTGACCCACGCCTGCCACATCGCGGAGAGCCCGTCGCGCAGCGGCATCGGCCGACCCTGGCCGCGGAGCTCGGGCGGGATCAGGTCGTGCGCGGTGAGCACGCGGAACATGCGCCGCAGCAGCGGGTGCCGTGCGATCGCCTGGGAGAGGCTCGTCGCGAGGTCGAGCTGGCGCTGGACGAGTTCGAAGCCCTCGAGCTCGACCTGGCGGCGGCCGAGGTCGAGCGAGGTCAGGATCTGGTAGTTCGGCGAGGTGGTCGTGTGCGTCATGTAGGCCTCGTGGAACGGCTCCTCGGCCTCGCGCACCCAGTCCTGGTCGTAGACGTGGATCATGGACCCCTGCCGCAGCGACGTGAGGGTCTTGTGGGTCGACTGGGTCGCGTACACGCGCAGCCGTGCGGCGGGAGCCGGGAGGAGCCGCTCGCTCAGCCAGACCTCGTCGGGCGCCGGATTGCCGTCCGAGTCGAACAGGCGCTCCTGCTGCTCGTGGTAGGCGGACGCGTGAGCGGAGCTCTTCAGCTGCGCCTCGAGCCGCTTCGCCGCGGCCATCGCGGTGCGGCGCCGGGTCACGGGGTGGAAGGCGGCGAAGGCGAACCAGGCCTCGTCCCAGAGGAACACCAGGTCGGGCTTGATCGCCAGGCACTCGGCCATCACCCGTTCGGGATCGTAGACGATGCCGTCGAAGGTGCAGTTGGTCAGGGTGAGCATCCGGACCTCGTCGAGGCGGCCGGCCGCGCGGTAGTCGAGCAGCAGCTGCTTGATCCGGCTGAGCGGCACGGCGCCGTAGAAGGCGAAGTCGTTGAGCGGGTAGGCCTCGAGGTAGGCGGGCCGGGCACCGGTGAGCATCACGGCGTGGTGGTGCGACTTGTGGCAGTTGCGATCCACCAGCACCACCTCGTTCGGCGAGACGAGGGCCTGGTGCACGATCTTGTTGGCGGTCGAGGTGCCGTTCGTCACGAAGAACGTGTGCTTGGCGCCGAACGCGCGGGCCGCGAGCTCCTGCGCCTTCTTCAGCGTGCGGACCGGGGCGAGCAGCGAGTCGAGCCCGCCCGAGGTCGCCGAGGTCTCGGCCAGCAGCAGGTTGAGCCCGTAGAACTCGGCGAGGTCGGTGATCCACTTCGAGCCGACGACCGAGCCGCCGCGGGCGACGGGCAGGGCGTGGAAGACCCCGACCGGGCGCCGGGCGTGATCCTGGATCGCGCTGAAGAACGGGGTGTCGTAGAGGTGCGAGACTCGGCGCAGCAGCGTCAGGTGGAGCTCGAGCTGATCCTCGCGACGGAATACGCGGCGGAAGCGGCGGGTGAGGGCGCCCGCGAGATCCTCGATGTGCGCGCCCGCGACGAGATAGAGGTCGAGTTCGGGCCGGATCGCGTTCAGGGTCTCCGCCAGCGCGAGCACGCGCTGCACGGAGGCGAGGGAGCTGCCGGCCCGCGACGGATGGCTGCCGGCCTCGGCGTGGGCGAGCGCGATCGACTCGTGCAGGTCGCGGCTGAGCCGCTGACGGGTGCGGTCGCTGAAACCGGGGCGCACGACGACCGACAGGATGTTCGGGTTCGTGAGGACGGCGGCGACCGCGTCGTCGGCGGACGGCACGATCACGTAGTCGTAGACGAAGTCGTCCGCCGGGCCGCGCATCTGGCGGAGTTCGGCGCGCATCGTGTCGCGATCCGCCTCGGTGGTCTCGTCGACCACGAGGACCTCGAAGCGGCGGCGCGGGTCGGCGTCGTCGAGCTGCTCGTTCCGCTCGGAGGCGTCGAGCGCGGCGTCGAGGATCCCCTCCTGCTGATCCTCCGGGATGCTGCTCGCGCGGATCCTGCCGACGACGCGACCGATCCGATCCAGCGCCGCTCGATAGTCGCCCTTGCGCAGCAGCTCGGAGATCATGGAGACGTACTGCTGGCCGAAACCGGCCCAGTACATCTCGATGGTCTCGAGCGCGCGCAGGCTGCGCCAGAGCTCGCTGTCGGGTGCGAGCTCGCCGCCCTCGCCGCCGCCCGCCGCGAGGCGCTTCACCGAGAAGCGGAGATACTCCCACGCGTCGCTGCGGAGCCGCCACGTGCTCGCGGGCATCCCGGGATCGCGCTCGAGCGCGACCGATGCGCGCTCCGGCGGGATGCCGACCACCCGGGTCAGATCGATGGCCTCCGGACCCGTCTCATCGTTCAGGGTCATCGGCGATCCTTTCGCTCGGGGCCCGGCTGACGCTCGGCAGCTGCGCAGGTCAAGTTGCACCGATAGTACCCGCTGCCGTATGCCGCGCGGATCCCGATGTCCCGCGGTGTCGGACGGCCCCTCGCGCCGGTAGACTCGGGGCCATGGGCGCGGCGCAGGAACGGAAGCATCGGATCGTCGTGCTGGGCGGCGGACCCGGCGGCTATGAGGCGGCGCTCGCGGGCGCCCAGCTGGGCGCGGAGGTCACGCTGGTCGAGCGCGCCGGCGTCGGCGGGGCGGCGGTGCTGACGGACGTCGTGCCGTCGAAGAGCCTCATCGCGACCGCCGGCGGCGTGCAAGCCGTGCGCGACTCGGGGAAGCTGGGCGTGCAGGCGTTCGTGCCGGGCGCCGACGGCAAGCCGGTGAAGCCCGAGATCGCCGTGAACCTCGCAGCGGTGAACAAGCGCCTCCTGGCCGTCGCCGCAGCGCAGTCGGTCGACATGCTGCACACGCTCGAGCAGGCCGGCGTCACCGTCATCCACGGCGAGGGCCGGCTCGACGGCACGAACGCGGTGCTGGTCGCGACGGCCGCGGGCGGCACCGACTTCGACCGGGTGGAAGCCGACACGATCGTGCTGTCGGTCGGTGCGAGCCCGCGCGAGCTCGATTCCGCGAAGCCGGATGGCGAGCGCATCCTGACCTGGAAGCAGCTCTACAGCCTCAAGGACATCCCCGAGCACCTCGTCGTCGTCGGATCCGGCGTCACCGGCGCCGAGTTCGCGAACGCGTACCGCACCCTCGGGGCCGAGGTCACCCTGGTCTCGAGCCGCGAGCAGGTGCTGCCCGGCGAGGATCCGGATGCCGCAGGGGTCATCGAGCGCGAGTTCAAGCGCCTCGGGATGAACGTCATGTCGAAGTCCCGGGCCGAGTCGGTCGAGCGCACGGAGAGCGGTGTGCGCGTGACCCTCGCCGACGGCCGCACGGTCGATGGCTCGCACTGCCTCATGGCGGTCGGATCGATCCCGAACACCGCGGGCCTCGGCCTCGAGGAGGCGGGCGTCGGGCTCACCGAGAGCGGCCACATCAAGGTGAACAAGGTCGCGCGCACCGCGGTCCCCTCGATCTACGCGGCCGGCGACTGCACCGACTTCTTCCCGCTCGCCTCGGTGGCCTCCATGCAGGGCCGCACCGCCATCATGCACGCACTCGGCGACTTCGTCCGGCCCATCGACCTGCGCAACGTCTCCGCCAACGTCTTCACCTACCCCGAGATCGCGACCGTCGGATGGAACGAGCGCACGCTCGCCGACGCCTCCGAGCTCGCCCAGTACGTCACCCACACCGTGCCGCTCAGCGTGAATCCGCGCGCCAAGATGATCGGCTTCACCGACGGCTTCGTGAAGCTCTTCGCCTGGAAGGCGTCCGGCACCGTCATCGGCGGCGTCATTGTCGCACACCGCGCCAGCGAGCTGATCTTCTCGCTCGCGCTCGCCGTCGAGCATCGCCTCACCGTCGACCAGGTCGCCTCGGCCTTCGCGGTCTACCCGTCGATGACGGGCGCGATCACCGACGCCGCCCGCGCGATGCACCAGAGCGCACTGTGACGCGGCGCGCGCTCCGGTCCGCGCTCGCGACCGCCGCCATCGCCGCGCTGCTCGCGCTCGGACTCG
Organism: uncultured Leucobacter sp.; assembly: GCA_945952575.1. Taxonomy (GTDB): domain Bacteria; phylum Actinomycetota; class Actinomycetes; order Actinomycetales; family Microbacteriaceae; genus Leucobacter. Next base: position 603 of record CAMFIY010000241.1, on the reverse strand, counting down.
CCGGGTGCAGCGCGGGGAAGCCGGATCCGGTGCCCTCCGACACCGGTGTCGAGCCGGCCGTCACGGTGCGCGTGATCGACAACACCTTCGAGCCGGCGCACGTGTCCGTCAAGCCCGGACAGGCCGTGCGCTGGGTGTTCGAGGGCCCGGATCAGCACGATGTCGTGGCCGGGGACGGCAGCTTCGTGAGCGAGCTGATGAGCTCGGGGGAGTACGTCCACGTCTTCGCGACGGCCGGCGACTTCCTCTACGACTGCTCGATCCACCCGGAGATGACCGGCACCGTCACGGTCGGCTGAATCCCGGGGATCGGGCCGTCGGCCGCATCTGCCATCTCCACTCCGCGGGTCCAGCGGCGGATCCTCCCGCCGAGCCCGATGATCAGACCGCTGGTCTGCGGCACCGAGGCGATCCAGCCCAGGTCCTCGGCGCCCGCGACCACTGCCGTCGTGGCCCAGAGATCCGCGTCTGCGAGTCCCTCTGCGATCACCGTCGCGCTGAGCGCGCCGCTGGCGGGCTCGCCCGTGCGCGGATCGAGGATGTGCGCGCCGCGCTCGGCGATCCCCGAGGTCGCCACCGCGCCGTCGACGACCTCGACGGTCG
>CAMFIY010000240.1 GCA_945952575.1 uncultured Leucobacter sp. | reverse complement strand
GTGGTGAGTGAGCGGAGGGATGTCTCAGGGCCAGGATATCTACCTCCCCAGTGAGTCTGGGGAGCGCGGCGCCGGTTCGCCCTAATTTCTCGAGAGTCGGGAAGGCAGCGCTGAGGAAGCCCTCGGGCTTGAATACCTCCAATGCAAAAGCTAACAGTGTTTTCAGTATCGAACAAGCGTCGATTCGCCGTATCCTTCCGGCGATTGCCGTGAACGTCGGGGGGCCCTGTCGCGATCGCATTCGGGTTGCGCCAAGCTGAAAATGCGGCTAGTTTTCCTTCCAGTTGACCTTCGGAGGGATCACGGATGAATCGTCGGCTCACCGGAGGGCTCGTGGCTCTCGGCCTGGTGGTGGCGCTCGGAGTGCCGACCGCGCTCATTCTCGCCGAGCAGCGCGGCGCCCCGACGGTGAACGCGGCCACCGGGAAGGAGCGCCCGAAGCGCGAACTGGCGACGCCCATCGACCTCGACGGCGTGCCGGAGATCGTCTTCTCGGCCAATGACACGGGCAAGTACCGTCTCTACGGAATCGCGGCGGACGGGACCGGTCGCACCGAACTGATGCAGGCGCGGGCGTTCTCGCCGGCATGGTCGGCGGACGGGACCTCGCTGGCCTATGTCTCGGAGGCCATCGGCTTTCGCGGGACCGAGCTGATGATCGGCGTGCAGCGCGCGGACGGCGAGCTTCAGAAGTACTCGGCGGGGGCGCGCGCGGTCGATCGTCCGGCGTTCCAGGACGACGACAGGATCTCCTACGAGTCCATCCAGCAGACATCGAGCGGAGCGGCCGGCGTGACGGAGTTCACGCAGATCGTGACCCGAGATCTCTCCGCCGGGACGGAGCGGCGGATCTCGGACGGCAACCGGACGGAGTACGCTCCCGCGTGGTCGCCGGACGGCACGCGCGTCGCCTACGTACAGGGCACCCCGGGCTGCACCGGCTCTGCGGGCGAACCGTGCCCGCAGACGCTCATGGTGGGCGATCCCGGTCACGCGCGGCAGCTTCTGAAAGGAAAGATCGCGATGCATCCCGTGTGGTCGCCCGACGGCGCGACCCTGCTGGTCAGCATCTCCGGTGCAGCGGGCACCGCCGTCTGGCGGGTCGACGTTGAGAACGGGAAGAGCGCTCGGGTCACCGACGGGACGGCGGATCTCGAACCGAGCCCGGCGCCCGACGGAGAACGCCTCGTCTTCGTGCGCGACTGCGATCTCTGGGTGCAGGCGATCCGAGGTGGTGAAGCGGTCAATGTCACGCGAACGCCCGACATTTGCGAGCTGTCCCCGACCTGGCGACCGCAGACGGAGGCGGCACAATGACCGAGCTGCGTGAATCCGCGACGGCGCCGGTCGGCGCCGGTCGCCCCCGTCCACGGGGCGCGGGTACGGCGGTGCTGCTCGGTGCGGCGCTGCTGACCGTAGTGCTTGGACTGCGCCTGATCGACGCGCAGTCCGTCGGCTGGCTCAACAACATCCTGCTCATCGGGTCCGGTCTTCTGCTCGAGGCCGTGCCGTTCCTGCTGCTCGGCGCGGCCGTCGCGGCGGCCATCGAAGTCTACGTCCCGCAGAGCTGGTTCCTGCGCTTCGGCCGCGTGCCCCGCGGGGTGCAGATGGCGGCTGCGAGCTTCGGCGGCTTCCTCTTCCCGGTCTGCGAGTGCGGATCGGTGCCGGTCGCGCGTCGCCTCCTCGTGAACGGACTCACGCCAGGCGCAGCGCTGACCTTCATGCTCGCGGCCCCCGTGGTCAACCCGGTCGTGATCCTCTCCACCTGGTTCGCCTTCCGCGGCCAGCCGCAGGAGGTCTTCATCGTGGTCGGCCGCATCGTCCTCGGCATCGTCGTGGCTCTGGTCGTCGGAGCGCTTCTGGCGAAGCGCTTCGAACGCCTCGCGTTCGGACGCGGCGCCGGCGAGCGGATCGGCGGCGAGTCTCGCACCGCGGCGCCCGACGGCGAATCCGTCAGCGGGGGCCGCGACCGGTTGGGGCGCTACTTCGAACACCTCGGCTCCGAGTTCTTCTCGATGCTGAAGTTCATGCTGATCGGTGCGACGATCGCCGCGGTGATCCAGACCTTCGTGCCGCAGAACGCCATGAACACCGTCTCGTCGACGGCACTCATCGCGATTCCGGCGATGATGCTGTTCGCCTATCTGCTTTCGCTCTGTTCGGAGTCGGACGCGATCCTGATCTCATCGTTCACGCAGTTCAGCCCGGTCGCTCAGCTCGCGTTCCTGGTCTTCGGCCCGATGCTCGATCTGAAGCTGACCGCGCTCTACACGGGAGCGTTCGGACGACGGATGGCCCGAGTGCTGGTGATCGCGATCACCGGTACTGTGCTGATCCTCTGCCTGTGGATAGAGGCGGTCTGGGGGTTGATGAGATGAGTCGAGAGGCGAACAACGTCACGCACGGCGATTCCGATGCGCACGCGCACGTCGCACCGGTGTCCCGCTCGCTGGTCGCAACGGTGCTGCTCGCTTGGGCCGCCGTGTTCTGGATCCTGTGGATCACGGGGGAGTGGAGCCGGTTCATCGGCGCCCGGGTCGCATGGATCGTGCCGGTGGCGGCGCTGCTGCTCACACTGGCCGGGCTGGCGCCGCTGATGCTCCGCGGCTCGGATCGCCCCGACGCGCGACCGACCAGGTCGGCGCTGATCCAGGCGGCCTGCATGATCCTGCCCGCGCTGCTGGTGCTGGCCGTCCCGATGAACACGCTCTCCACCTACGCGGCCGAACGACGCAACGCCTTCGGCGCCAACTCCGTCGAGGTGCAGGAGGGGCAGGCGCTCTCCTTCCAGCAGCTCTTCGCCGGACAGGAGCCCGGAACGGTCCGTGACGCCCTGAAAGCGCGCGAGGGCGAGCGGATCGAGCTCGTCGGCATGGTCTCGGCCCCGGCCGACGGATCGTTCTCGCTGATCCGATTCGTGGTCGCCTGCTGCGTGGTCGACGCGTCGGTGGTCAAGGTTCCCGTGCTGAGCACAGCGCCGCAGGCCTCCGATACGTGGGTCAGGGTGACCGGGGAGCTCGGGTTCGACGACTCGGGCAGCCCACAGGTCGTCAACGCCGAGATACGGCCGACCGAGGAGCCGGATCCGCCCTTCCTCTATCCCGGAGGATGAGGAACCCGACGATCCGAGATCGAAGCGGAGGGTTCCGCCCGCCCCGCATCCGAGCATCCGGTGCGGGGATAGGCTGGGTCCGTGGCCGCACGCACAGCAGATACGAAGTCGAGCGCCACGCGAGCAGCCATCCTGCACGCCGCTGATCGCGTGCTCCGGACCGAGGGCGTGCACGGCTTCCGAGTGGTGGCCGTCGCCGAGCTCGCAGGGATCTCGCCCGGTCTGATCTACTACCACTTCACGAACCGCGACGACCTCCTGCGCAGCACCCTGGGCGTGTCTCTCGCGGCCTGCACTCCCTACATCCCCCCGGTCGACCTGCGGGATCCCGTCGAGCGGACGGTCGATGCGCTGGGGAAGTATCTCGGGATCGCCGGGCAGGGCGCGACGATCGACAGGATCTACGCGGAGGGGATGCGCACCGCGGTCTTCGACCCCTCGCTCCTCCCGACGCTCCATCTCACGATCGAGCGTTGGGAAGCCGTGGTCCGGGAGTCGCTCGCGGCGTCGATCCCGTCCGCCGAACCGGAGAGACTGCGCGTACTCACCACCGCCCTGACCGCGCTCTCGGACGGCCTGCAGCAGCGCATCCGCTCCGGCGTCCTCGACGCGGAGACCGCCCGCCCGCTCCTCGAGTGGGCCGTTCGCGCGGCGATCGCGAATGCGGGGCGCGACCATGTCGCCTGACGCTCGCGGAGGAGGTCGGGAGCGGATCCTGCTCGCGGCGACCGAACGGATTGCGAGCGCGGGGCTCGGGCCCCTCGCGATGAGGGATGTCGCAGCTGATGCCGAGGTCACCGCCCAGCTCGTGAACTATCACTTCCCGAACCGAGAGGCATTGATACGCGCCAGCTTCCGATACGCTCTCGACCAGGCGCCGTCGACCGACCTCATGCGAGGCCTCGGCGAGATCAGCGGGTTCGACGCCGTCCGTGAGGCGCTTCATTCCGAATTCGACGACACTCCCGCCGTGCGAGCCCAGGTGGTCATCTGGAACGAGGTCTCCGCCTCTCAGATCGAGGATCCCGGGCTGCTCGAGGAACTCGACCGGGCCATCTCGAACTGGAATGCCCAGCTGACCATCGGCGTGCTCCGCGGCGTGGCCGACGGGTCGATCCGACAGTCGCTGCCGCCCGCCGACATCGCGGTGCTGCTGACGGCCGCCGTCGAGGGGCTCGGCCAGCGCTGGCTCGCGGGCATCTCCACTTCCGAGGAGTCGCGCCGGGCCGTGGACGAGCTCATGTCGATCTTCGACGGGCGCGCGCAGGAGCGAGGCGACGGCGACGGCGTGCTCTAGGCTGTCGGCTCGCTGATGAGCGGCAGCTCGACCCGGAAGGTGGCCCCGCCGCCCGGCGTCTCGAGCGCCTCCACGGTGCCGCCGTGCGCGGCGACGATCGACTGCACGATCGAGAGGCCGAGCCCCGATCCGCCGGTCTCGCGGTTGCGCGAGTTGTCGGCGCGCCAGAACCGGTCGAAGATCTTGCTGCGGAACTGCTCCGGGATCCCCTCGCCGTGGTCGACGATGTCGAAGCTGGCGACGCCGCGCTCCGCGTCCGAGGCGACCCGGATCTCGAGCGGGCTGCCTTCGGGGCTGTAGCGCAGCGCGTTCCCGATCAGGTTCGTCATCACCTGGCGCACCTTGTGCTCGTCGCCGGTGACCACCGGGCCGCTCGGATCCTCCACCACGCGGACCTCGCGGTCCTGGTCCTGCGCCATCGTGTCCATCGCGGTGTCCGCCGCGAGCTGATTGAGGG
>CAMFIY010000239.1 GCA_945952575.1 uncultured Leucobacter sp. | reverse complement strand
GCCTCGGACTGTACCTGCTGATCTTCCAGCGCAAGCACGACTTCTCGGTGTTCTTCGACACGATGGGCACGGCGGGCGACGGATCCTACGTCCCCGTGTTCTTCGCCTCGGCACTGGCCGGCCTCTTCCTCTTCTACGGCTTCGAGGCCTGCGGCGACGTGGCCGAGGAGGTCTCGAACCCGGCCCGCCGGATCCCGCGCGCCATGATCATGACGATCCTGGTCGGCATGGTCTCGGCGCTCTTCTCCTTCGGCGGCTACGTCCTCGCGGCGCCGAATCTGGAGGACATCGTGGCCGGCAAGGTGGCGGATCCGATCCCGTCGATCCTCGAGGCGACGCTCGGCACGGTGGGCGCGAAGTTCTTCCTGCTGATCGCGATCACCGCGTTCATCTCCTGCGTGCTCAGTCTGCAAGCCGCCGCGAGCCGTCTGCTCTACGCATTCGCCCGCGACGGCATGCTGCCGGGCAGCGCCTGGCTCTCCAAGGTCTCGGAGAAGAACAAGGTGCCGACCAACGCGCTCATCGTGGCTTGCACGGTGCCCGCGCTGATCTGCTTCCTGATCTTCCTCAACGGGAACATCCTGGTGCCGGTCACCGCGTTCGCGATCCTCGGCATCTACGTGTCGTTCCAGATGGTGGTGCTCGGCGCGCTGCGCCAGCGCTTCCGCGGGTGGAAGCCGGCCGGCCCCTTCAACCTCAAGGGCGTCGGCACGGTCGTGAACGTGCTCGCGCTCGCGTACGGGATCTTCGCCATGGTGCTGCTCGCGACCCCGGGCTCGAGCGGCGACTTCTTCACCGACTACGTCGTGCTGCTCGGCCTCGGCGTCGTGCTCGTCCTCGGCCTCCTCTACCTGTTCATCGCGCGGCCGGATCGCCTCTCGAGCGCCCCCGCGGGCGATGCACGGGAGGTCGCCGACGAGATCCGTCGTCGCACCGGAGCGGTGAAGACGCAGTAGCCCGGCTGACGCCGCGCGCCCCGTCATCCCGCACCGGCCCCTTCGGGCCCGCGGGTGGCGGGGCGTTCCGCGTCCGAGACCGAGTGCGGCGGCGGCAATAGACTCGGGACATGGCTGAATCGTCCGAACCACTGGTCGTCTCTCTCCCGACGGGCGAGGGGCTGCGGGAGGCGCTCGGCGTTGTGGCCGGCGTCGAGTTCGTCGACTGGGATCTGATCGAGCCGGCCCCGCGGGAACGCATCGACCTCGTCGTGCCGCCCTACTGGGGTCACGCCAGGCATCTGGCCGCGATCGGCGGGGTCGACGCCCGGCTGGTGCAGTGGCAGTCGATCGGCTACAACGGGATCGACGCGCACCTGCCCGCCGGGGTGCCGGTCGCCAACGCCGCGACCGTGCACGAAGCCTCGACCGCCGAGCTCGCCCTCGCCCTCGCGCTCGCCGCGCAGCGCGACATACCCGGCTTCGTGCGCGACGGCCTCGCGCATCGCTGGGAGCTGCGGTCCATGCCCAGCCTCGCGGATCGGCGCGTGCTGCTCGTCGGCTACGGCGGCGTCGGCAAGGCGATCGAGGCGCGGCTCGCCGGCTTCGAGGTGTCGCTCACGCGCCTGGCCCGCACGGCGCGAACGGAGCGGAACCTCGCCGGTGCAGACGTGCCGGTGCTCGGGTTCTCGGGGTTGCATGCGGCGCTCGCCGAGGCCGATATCGTCATCCTCGCCGTGCCGCTGACCGACGCCACGCGCGAGCTCATCGACGCCGACGCGCTGGCGGCGATGCCGGACGGCGCCCTGCTCGTGAACGTGGCCCGCGGGGCGGTGGTCGACACCGACGCGCTCGTCGTCGAGCTGAATCGCGGTCGGCTGCGGGCGGCGCTCGACGTCACCCGGCCCGAGCCGCTTCCCGAGGACCACCCGCTGTGGGAGTGCCCGAACACGCTGATCACCCCGCACGTCGGCGGCGACTCGAGCGCGATGCTGCCTCGGATGTCCGCTCTGATCCGGCGTCAGATCGCGCACCTGCAGGCCGGTGAACGACCCGAGAACCTGGTGCTCGGCGTCTGAGCCGTGTCGAGCCCGGCCGGGGCGGGCAAGCGGGCTCAGCCGATCCGCGCGTCAGCTCCCGCGGCCGGTCTCGCGGGATCCTTCGCGGCGCCGGGATCCGCTCCGTCTGTGACCGAGGTGTCGCCCGAGAGCCAGCGCAGCCAGCGCGCCCCCGGATCCCCCTCGAGCACGAGCGCCCGTGCCAGCAGCGTGAGCGGGATCGACAGGATCGCCCCCAGCGGGCCGATGATGAAGGTCCAGAACAGCACCGAGAAGAAGCTCAGCGTGAGGCTCAGGCTCACCGCGTCGCTGACGAACTTCGGCTGCAGCAGCACCTGCAGCACCACGTTCGCGACGCAGTAGACCGCGATCACGCCGAGCATCATCGGCCAGCCGCCGACCACGAGCGCGAGGACGGCGGGCGGGATGAGGCCGAGCACGAAGCCGATGTTGGGCACGAAGTTCGTGACGAACGAGAGGATCGCCCAGACCAGTGGCGCCGGCACCCCCATCCACCAGAGCGCGAGGCCGTCGGCGACGGCGACGATCAGACCGAAGATCGCGTTGACCACGTAGTAGCGGCGCACGTTGCTGTTGAAGTGCTCGAAGCGCCCCATCGCGGATCGCGCGGAGGGGCCGAACGCGGAGACCGCGCGACCGTAGCGCGCGCCGTCGGCCGCCATGAAGATCGTGTAGGCGAAGATGAAGAAGAGCGCGGTGACGACCCCGATGACGCCGCTGCCGAGCGAGGTCGCGTAGCCGAGGATGGTCGACGGCGTCAGCAGCGAGCTCAGCGCATCCGAGGCCTGCCCGTCGAGGCCGAGCGAGGTGAGCCAGGTCAGCACGTTCTCAGCGGTGCCGCGGAGATCCGCCGCGTAGTCGATCACGAGTCGGGTGAACTCCGCGCCGGCGAAGGTGAGCATCAGCGCCATGATGAGCAGGATCGCCCAGGCGAGCGCGATGACCACGGTCGTCACGATCCAGCGCGGCCAGCCGAGGCGATCGAGCGGGCGGCGCACCGGTTGGCAGATGATCACGATCACCGCGGCGAGCGCCAGCGGGCCGATGAGCTCGCGTGCGTACGACATCCCCGCGAGGACGACGATCGCGCCGGCCAGGCCGAGCAGCACGCGGAGGATGGGTGAGAGGGCTGGCCTCGCGTCGGGTGCGACGTTGCCGGAATCCATGGCTTCACTGTAGCCGAGGCGGTGCCGGGGGCCGGGACACTGCCGGGAATGCGCATGCGCGAGCCCGCGTTGGGACTGGCACGGATCCTGACGAGCGGAAGGGGCAGTCATGCGCGCGATCATCGCCGCCCGGGCGGGCGGGCCGGAGGTACTCGAGCCGGGCGAGGCGGCGGAGCCGCAGGCGGGGCCGGGCGAGCTGCTCGTCCGCACCGCGGCGACCGGCGTCAACTTCATCGAGATCTACCAGCGCAGCGGGGTCTACCCGATGTCGTACCCGTTCACCCCCGGCAGCGAGGGGGCCGGCACCGTCGTCGCGATGGGCGACGGGGTCGAGGGCTTCGCGGTCGGGGATCGCGTCGCCAGCTCGGGGGCCCGAGCCACCTACGCCGAGCTCTTCGCGGTGCCCGCGGCGGAGGCCGCGCGGGTGCCGGAGGGCGTCGACATCGAGACCGCCGCGGCGCTGCCCCTGCAGGGCGCGACGGCGCACTATCTCGCCACCTCGGCCGCGCGGCCCGAGCCGGGGGACACCGTGCTCGTGCACGCCGGGGCCGGCGGGGTCGGGCTGCTCCTCACCCAGCTGCTCGTCGCCCGGGGCGTCCGGGTGCTGACGACCACGTCGAACGAGGTCAAGCGACGGCTCAGCCTCGAGGCGGGCGCCGACGAGTCCTTCGACTATGCGGCGTTCGCCGACCGGGTACGGGATCTCACGGCCGGCGAGGGCGCCGCCGTGGTGTACGACGGCGTCGGGCGCGACACCTTCGACGAGTCGCTCCGCGCCCTGCGCGTGCGCGGCGAGCTCGTGCTCTTCGGCGGCGCGAGCGGGCAGGTGCCGCCCTTCGACCTGCAGCGGCTGAACGCCGGCGGCTCCCTGTCGATCACCCGACCCTCGCTCGGCCACTTCATGCGGACGCCGGAGGAGCGCGAATGGCGCTATCGCGAGCTCTTCGACGCGGTCGCGTCCGGTGCGCTCACGGTGCGGATCGGCGACCGATTCGCCCTCGCGGATGCGGCGGATGCGCACCGCGCCCTCGCCGGCCGCGGCACGACCGGCAAACCCCTCCTGCTCCCCTAGCGCGCATTCCGGTCGCCGCGCGCTTTTATCGTGCTCATGAGCGGCTCATGAGCCGCGCGGAGATCCGCTGCGTATCCATGAACCATGGACGCGCAGCACTCACCCCCGGATCCCCCGCAGACCGATCGCTCCGACCCCGACGGCCGCGCCGCGCCGTCCGCCGATCCCGCCGCTGAGCGCGCGCGACCCCGCCTGCTCAGCCGCCGCAACCTCCTGATCGGGTCGGGCGCCGCCTTCGCGCTGGCGGCCGGGGGCGGCGTCTCCTGGGCGCTCGAGCGCTTCCTCATCCCGAGAGTCGAGGTCTCGGACGTCTCGAGCTACGAGGCCGCCAACCAGACCACGAGCGCGGGGGCGAGCACCAACGCCGCGGTCACCGCCGACGGCTTCGCGAGCGACACCGCGACGATCTCGATCGCGAAGCGGACGACGGGCAGCGGCAGCGACCTCGTCACCTATTTCGTGGCCGACATCGAGGTCACCGACGCGACGGTGGTGCAGTCGGCCTTCGCGCACAACCAGTTCGGTGAGAACATCATCGAGACGACGAGCGCGATCGCCGCCGACCACGGCGCGGTCTTCGCGATCAACGGCGGCTACTACGGCGTCCGCTCGACGGGCATCGAGCCCCGCCACGG
>CAMFIY010000238.1 GCA_945952575.1 uncultured Leucobacter sp. | reverse complement strand
CTACACGCGTAAGATCGTCGGCAGCGTCAGATGTGTATAAGAGACAGGTCGGGACGCGGATCCGCCTCGCGGAGTGATCCGACGCCCGCGCGGGCGCCGTATGGGCGCGGTCCGAGTGACATTAGCATTGTGGGGTGTCACTGAGTCTGCGTAAGCTCCTCCAGAACCCGTCGCTGCATCTGCGCGTGGTGGTCGGGACCGAGGGCGCGCGGGATCACACGGACCCCGCGGTGGAACGATCGCTGGACGAGGAGTTCGAGTGGCTGCACGCCACGGACATGATCGATCCGACTCCCTTCCTCGGGCCCGCCGAAGTCATCCTCACCCTCGGCTGGCAGTTCCCGGTGATCGAATCGGCTGATCCCTCGGTGCCCGAGGTCCGCGTCGCTCCCGAGCGGCTCGAACGCATCTACGACGACTACGCCGCGCTCGTCGCGGGGCACGGCGTGATCGGCATCGGCTTCGGCAGCGACGTCCTCCACCGCGGAGTGCCGCACCAGCTGGCCCTCGCCTGCCACCGACACGGCTTGATCCTCTTCGACGTGCCCTACGAGATCTCGTTCATGGATCTGCTGCAGGAGGCCGCGCGCGTGCTGCAGCGCGATCAGACCGAGCGCTACACGCGCTCGCTGCGGGCGCAGAAGGCCATCGCGAATGCTGCCACACGTCGCGACGGCCTCACCGCCACGCTCCAGGAGACGGCCCGCCAGCTCGGCTGCGGGGTCGCGCTCTACGATCCGCTCGGCCGGCCGGTCACCCTGATCGAGGCGCCCGACGGGCCGCGGGTCTCGGAGGCCGAGCTCACTCCGATCGTGCAGCAGACGCTCGAAGGCGGGCAGCGCTTCCGCTCGGCTCAGGCGACGCCCGAGGTCGAGGCCGTGCTGCAGATGCTCGGCGAACCCGGAGATCCGAGCGGTGTGCTCGTGCTCACGCTGAGCCGCGGCTTCGACGACGTCTCCCGCAACGTCATGTCGAGCGTGCTCGCCCTCGTCAGCGTCTCGCTCGAGCAGAACCAGGCGCTCGCCGGCCTCCACCGCACACTGCGGGAGGCGCTGCTCCAGCTGCTGATCTCCGGCAGCATCGGCGTGACGCGGCACATCGTCGAGAGCGTCTGGGGGCCGCTGCCGCAGCCGCCGCTCGTCGCCCTCGTCGGGATCCCGCAGCACTTCGATCCCGCGCGCCTCATGCCCGCCTTCGACTCCCTGAACATGCCCGAGGACCTGCCGGTGTTCTTCGCGCAGTACCGCAGCGACACGGCCGCGCTCGTGCACGAGGCGGACGCGGATCGCTTCCTCGAGCTGATCCGCTCGTTCGGTCTCGTCATCGGCCGCTCGCGCTGCGACCGCTGGGAGGGACTGGAGCTCGCGCTCGAAGAGGCGAAGAAGGCCGCCGAATTCGGACTGCGCCGCGGCGAGCCCGGAGTCACGGCCTTCCCCGACATCTGGCGGGAGGGCGTGACCGACCTCATCGACGCCTCGGACGCAGCCCATGTGGCCCGCCGACTGCTCGGCCCGCTGCGCGACTACGACCGGGATCACGGCACCGAGCTGCTGCCCACGCTGCGCGTCTGGCTCGAGCAGCACGGGCGGCAGCTCCCGACGTCGCGCGAGCTCGGGGTGCATCGGCACACGCTGACGCACCGCCTTGAACAGATCGGCACGCTGCTCGGCTCCGATCTCGACGACTTCCAGAACCGGGCCGAGCTGGCACTCGCCCTGCGCTACTTCCACAACGAGTAATCTCCGGAATCTCGCAAAGCGTCCATGAAGACGGGGCGCTATGTACGTTTTGTCCAAGTATTTCGATCATCTATAGGCGCAAAACGTCGAACAATGCATTGATTCTGCCGCTTCTGTCTCGTGCGTGAACCCGAGCGGACGGTGCATCCTGTCACAGCCGCACTGTTTCGATCTGCTGGCAAAGGAGCTGATAGATGACCAAACTCAAGAGAAGCCTCGGCTTCAGCGCTGCATATGCAGCCTCAACTGGCCTCGTGGTCTCGGGAACCGCGATGGTCTCCCTGGGATACGGCTTCGGCACCGGCGGCCTCGCCTTCGCCATCCCCGCATTCATCGGGCTGATCATCATCATCATGGTCGCGATCTCGTACGGAGAGCTCGCGTCGATGATGCCGGGCGGCGGCATGGTCGGCGAGTACACCCTCCCCGCGCTCGGGCGGATCCCGGCCCTGGTCGCCGTGCTGGGCGGCTACCTCGTGCTCGTCTCCGCAGACGGCGGCACGCAGTTGCTCGTCGCCGGCCAATCCTTCGAGTCCTGGACCGGAGTGCCCGCCTGGGCCTTCTCGTTCCTCCTGCTCGCCATCCTGCTCGCCCTGAACCTCGCAGGCGTCGACATCTTCGCCCGCGTGCAGGTCCCCGTGGTCTTCAGCATGATGGGCATCCTCGCGCTGCTCGGCCTGGCCGGACTCCTCGGCTTCACCGGGCAGCAGAAGGTCGACAATCCGATTCTCGCGACCGACTGGGGCACGCTGGCCTCGATGGGCGCCGTCGCCATCTGGCTCTACATCGGCATGGAATTCGTGGCTCCTCTCGCCGAAGAGGTGCGCAAGCCGTGGAAGACCATCCCGATGGCCATGATCCTCGGCGTCACGAGCATCTTCATCGTCGATGTGCTCTTCGGATGGGGCGCGACCCAGTACGTCGACCTGGCCGAGATGGCGGCGTCCTCCATTCCGCACGTGGTCGGAGCGACGGCGATGCTCGGCGCATTCGGCGGCACGCTGATGACCGTGGTGACGATCTTCGCCTCATTCTCCACCGGCAACTCCTACCTGGCCGCGATCCCCCGGATGCTCTACGGCCTCTCGAACGAGGGACTGCTGCCGAAGTGGTTCGCCCGGGTGAGCCCGCGCAGCCGCGTCCCGTGGGCCGGAATGCTCGTCACAGCGGGCTGCATGGCCACCGTGCTGCTCTACTCCACGTTCAATGCGGGCGGCATCGATCTCATCCTCAGCCTGATCAGCATCGCCTGCGTCACCTGGCTGCTGAGCTACATCATCGCCCAGGTCGACGTGATCGTGCTGCGACGCAAGTACCCGGCCGCCAAGCGGCCGTTCAAGACGCCGCTCTACCCGGTCCCGCAGATCGTCGGCATCGCCGCCTGCGTCTATCTGATCGTCTTCATCGTGCCGGACATGGAGCAGCGGCTCGTCATCTGGGGCATCGCGGCCATCGTCGTCGCGGCGATCGTGCTCTTCGGAGTGATCTGGCTCAAGCGGAACCGCCTGCCCCTCTTCACGCCGACCGACCTGACGCACACGCAGACGAACATCATCGTGCGCTCCGAGAGCCTGGAGCACGAGTACGACGATGTGATCGCAGCGGACGCCGCAGCCGCGAGCTCGGCGCCGAACGGCGCCGAGTAGCGTGAAGTCGAGCGGAACCATGTCGCACTCGTTCGGATCGGTGTCGGGCTCCGTGCCCGGCACCGGCCCCAAACCGGGCCGACGGCACGCCCTCGCCGGGAACGGACCCGTAGTGGACCGGGCCCGTCAGGCGCTGCGGATGGTCGCCGAGCAGTTCGGCGCCGTGACGGGCACGGGGCAGACCGAGGTGCGCGTGCGCACTGCGGACGGCATTGAGCTCACGTTGAGCTACGACCCGGGCAACTACGTCTTCTCGCGGGTGTACAACCTGACCGTGTCGACGAGGCTGCCCGCCGGATCCGGCGCACCCGACGGCGTCAGGCTGGTGCATCGTGGGCAGCGCGGCGGAATGTTCGCCGCGGATCGCGGGTCCGCGGCGAAGACAGACGACATCGATCGCCTCAACGCCGTCGCTGCCTCGCATCTCGCGACCGTCGACATGCTCGCATCGACCGTCGCCGACCGCCGGCTGACGCTCACCCCGATGGGCGGGTCCTACGTCTGGGTGCTGATCCCGCCCGTCTTCAAAGCGACCGCGTTCCCTCCGGGCGAGCCGTCTCGCCTGCTCGATCTCATCCGCGCGATCCGCGCGCTCTGACCCGACTGCATCACTCACCGGGTCCTCCCGACGCACCGTCGATCCGTCGACCCATTCACAGCGATGCCCTCCGCCCACCGCGAACGACCGAAAGGAACCCCATGAACACCATCGATGTCGAGGCAGCCGTCTTCGTCGGCCCCGATCAGCCCCTCGAGCTCCGCACGCTCCGGATCTCCGCCGAGCCCGGCCCGAACGAGGTCCTCGTCAAGCTGACCGCGTCGGGCGTCTGCCACAGCGACCTGCACGTCCTCGACGGGGAGTGGCAGGCTCCCGCACCGCTCGTGCTCGGCCACGAGGGAGCCGGCGTCGTCGTCGCGGTCGGCTCGGAGGTCACCGATGTCGCCGTCGACGATCACGTGATCCTGTCGTGGACCCCGTCCTGCCAGAAGTGCGAGTTCTGCGTCTCCGGCAACCCCGTGCTGTGCCAGCTCGCCAATGAGACCGCCTATCAGCACGTCTTCTTCGACGGCAGGCCGCGTCTCAGCGACGGCGAGCAGGATGTGAAGAGCTTCCTCGCGGTCGGGTCGTTCGGCGATCACGCGATGGTGCCCGCCTCCGCCGCGATCCGCATCCGCAAGGATGCGCCGCTCGCGCAGGCGGCGCTCGTCGGCTGCGCCGTCACCACCGGCATCGGCGCGGTGACGAACACCGCAGGGGTCGAACCCGGATCCACGGTGCTCGTGGTCGGCTGCGGCGGCGTGGGCCTGAACGTGGTGCAGGGCGCCCGCCTCGCCGGCGCGAAGCAGATCATCATCGCCGACGTGAGCGCCGAGAAACTCGAGCTCGGCCGCCGGTTCGGCGCCACTCACACGGTGAACAGCCGCGAGGTGGATCTCGTCACCGCCGTGCGGGAGCTCACCGACGGGCGCGGCGTGGACTATGCCTTCGAGGCGATCGGACTGCCCTTCACCATCGAGG
>CAMFIY010000237.1 GCA_945952575.1 uncultured Leucobacter sp. | reverse complement strand
GGGCTCGGAGATGTGTATAAGAGACAGGAACTGAAGCGCTTGCAAAAAGGTGCGCAGGCTTTCGGTCTTCGGCGACGAAATCGCGTCCTTCGCCTGGGAGTTCTCAACGATCTCGCCGTCTTCGAAGAAGATGAATCGATCCGCTGCGCGAGCGGCAAACGAGACATCGTGCGTGACGAGGAGACAGGTGATGCCTTCGTCCTGCTTCAACCGCGACAGTACCCCCAGAACCTCCGCTGAAACTGGAGGATCAAGTGCCGAGGTGATCTCGTCGCAGAGCAGTACCTTCGGGCGCATCATGAGCGCGCGTGCAATGGCGACCCGCTGGCGCTCCCCTCCAGAGAGCTCCGTGCTCCGGGAGTACATGTGCTTCTCCATGCCGACCTCGCGCAGCGCCTGCTCGGCACGCTCCTTGATCGATGCTTGGGACTCTTTGAGGACCCACCTCGGAGCCAGCGAGAGGTTCTCCCAGACGTTCATGAGCGGCCAGTGCGTGTAGCTCTGGCATATCATTCCGACGCTCGTCGAGATCTCCTCCCACTCCTCGGTGGGCTCTCCGTCCCGGACGGCGGCCCGGCCGAAGATGTCGATGTCGCCGGCGTCCGGCTCGTCGAGGCCCGCGACCAGACGGAGCAGCGTGCTCTTGCCCGAGCCTGAGCGTCCCATCAGGACATTGATCGTCCCGGCCTCGAGTTCGAGGTCGACTCCCCGCAGCACCGGGTTGTCGTGGAACGACTTCTCAAGCCCGCGAACCTGCAGGATGGCATCCATCCCCTCCGGCTCGGCTTCCCGCCTGACAAGCGCCGATGGACCCGGCTCCGCATTCACCATGTCTCCGCCGTTCGCCTCGTCGCTCTCCGGGATGGTCATGAGAACTCCGGCATGACATCGCGCGCAAAGATCTCGAGTGACCTGAGCACCGCCCCATGGTCGATGCCTCCGAAGCGGATGAAACATGAGATGTGGTCCAGCCCGAACTCGTCGCGCATGCGTCGCAGCGCAGAAATCGCATACTCGGCGTCACCGACGATCGCGATGCCGGATTGATTGAGCGAGTCGATGCTGGTGCGCTCGTCCCCGCTGGCCGCGGCGGTCGGGGACGTGCTGAGCGGGCCGTAGGACTTGTAAGACTCGTAGCCCTTCGCGATCTTTGTCCCACCTGCGCCGGGCGCCAACGACTGCAACGTCTCGAAGTGCCATCGCAAGGGCGCCTCGGCCTGCTGACGCGCCTGCGCATCGGTCTCCGCGATGTGCACGATGACGTTGACCGGAATATCCACAGTGTCTCGATCATAGCCTCGGCTGACATAGGCATCCACGGCGGTGCTCATATTCTCGCGCATCTCGGTCATGGTCTGCCGCAGGCTCGGCTGAGTGAAGACCTGCACGCCGAGATCCGCAGCCGCCGCAAAGCTCTCGGGGCTCGCGGCCGCGACCCAGATCGGCACCCGGTCCTGGAGCGGTCGCGGGTTGAGCGAAACGCGGGGGATCGTGAAGTGGTCGCCGGCGAACTCGAAGGACTCGTTCTCCCAGAGCCCACGGATGATCTGAATGCTCTCCGAATACATCTGGCGGCTCTTCTCGGCGTCGAGCCCGAACAGCGAGAACTCCTTCGGCTGGTAGCCGCGGCCCGTCCCGAAGACCAGCCGCCCGTTGCTGATCTGATCCACCATCGCGTACTGCGCGGCCGCATGCACGGGATGGGTGAAGGGCAGGATCGAGACGCCGGGCCCGAGCAGGATCCTCGAGGTCCGCTGCGCGATCGCCGAGAGGAGGACTGCGGGTTCGGGCGCACTGCCGTACTTCGAGCCGTGATGCTCGGCGAGCCAGGCAGCATTGAATCCGAGACGATCGGCGGCGACGACCTGGTCGGTGACTTCGCGATAGGCGCGAGCCGGGTCGTCGTGGGGATCCTCGCACACGGTAAAGATGTCGAACTTCATTTCTTCTTCCTTCAGTCGAATTCGGATGCGATACGCGCTGAGCTCAGCGATTCGCAGCGGTGGACGGCGATTCGAGGTTCCAGGCTCCTCCGCCGTCGACCACGAGGATCTCGGAGCTGATCATTGCGGCCATTTCAGAGACCAGGAAGAGCGCGGCTTTCGCCACATCGTCTTCGACCATTTGGCGGCCGAGGGCGGGAACAGAAGCAGGATTGCCGATTCGGGCATTCACTCCGGGCGTACGCCTGACGCCGGGCGTCACGACGAATCCCGGGGCGAGCCCGACGACCCGGATCCCGTACTTCCCCCACTCCACGCCCAGGTTCCTGGTGAGCATCGCGACGCCCGCCTTCGCGGTGGCGTAGTCGATCGGGTTGGCCGGAGCGAGCCGCACGCCGGCGATCGACGACAGGTTGAGAATCACCCCGGGCGTCGACGCCTCGACCATCATTCGTCCGGCCACCTGCGCGCCAAGGAACGCGGACCGCGTATTGATGTTCTGCGCGCGGTCCCAGTCGGTCGCAGTCAGCTCGAGCGCGGCACGTTTCGGGTAGGAGCCGGCATTGTTCACCCAGATGGTGGGGACGAGGTCTCGAGAACGGAGGCTTTCTTCCAGCGCGGCGAAGGAATCGGGTTCGAGCACGTTCAGCTCGGCGGCCTCCGCCTCGTAGCCCGCCTCGACGAGCTCTGCGGCAGTCGCCGCCGCGCGGTCGATGTCGATGTCCGTGATCCAGACCTTCGCGCCGGCCTCGGCCAGTCGGCGAGCGATTCCGGCACCGATGCCCTCCGCGGCCCCGGTCACCACGGCGACCCGATCCTTGAGGGAGAGCAGTTCGGAGACTGGTGTGTGGGATGTCATTTCATTACCTCGATCTTTGAAGAACAGCAGAGGGCGTCCGCCGACGCCCGGTATGGGCGGCGGGCTCACCCGAGATGGAGACCGCCATCGACCATGAGATCGATTCCGGTGACGTAGCGGGCATCGTCCGAGACGAGGAACGCGACGGCGCCTGACATGTCCGAGACCTCAGCGAGATAGCCGAGCGGGATCCGCGGGATCGCGGCCTCCACCGTGGGATCCGGAATGCCCTGCATGAGATGGTTCAGATATCCCGGCGAGATCGAATTCACGCGGATACCGAACTTGCCGAAGTCGAGCGCCGCGTTCCGGGTCATCCCCAACACGGCGGCCTTTGTCGCGACGTAGCCGATATTGCCGCCTCCCACACCACCGGTGTGCGCCCACAGCGATGAGACGTTCACGATCGAGCCACCGCCGGCTGCCTGCAGATGCGGGGCGACCGTCTGCATGCCGAGCATGACGCCCGTCTGGTTGATCGCGATGACCCTCCCCCACTCCTCCGCCGAGATGTCGCCGATGCCCGGCCGTGACGAGATGCCGGCATTGTTCACCAGTCCATCGATCCGCCCGAATCTCTTGATGGCCTCTGCAGCCACCTCCGCCCAACCGCGGGGGTCGGACACATCGTGGGTAACGAACCCCCACCGATCCGCACCGAACGAGTCGAGCGCCGTCGCATCGACTACTGGTTGAACGTCGGTGAGGAGCACGCGCGCGCCCTCCTCAAGGAGACGGCACGCGTGGGCGAATCCCTGGCCCCGGGCTGCTCCGGTCACGATGATCACTCGCTCATCTAGCCTGTGTTGCATCTTCTTCCTTCTCTCTCCGATCGGGCTGCTCAGCCCACGTATTGCTTGGCACGCGACTGCGGCCTCAAAAGGTCACGAAGACCTTTCTCAAGGTCTCCGAGACATCCCAGCGCCCGGTCCAAGACTTCGGCAGCACGAGGACATCGCCGGCCGACAGCTGGTAGGACTCTCCGGTGACGGTGTCCGTGACGACACCTGCCCCCGAGGTGATCACGCAGACCTCGGTGTTCGGCCGATCGATGACCGGCCAGCCACCGGGCTCCGATTCCCAGACCCCGACCGAGCCCGACTCGAAGCTCCGGCTGGTCGCCGACACCATCGGCTCGCCCGAGTCAGCGCCGGCCCGAATACCCTGCGGGGTCATCAGGTCCGAGAATTCGGCGGCTCGGATGTGGATGGCACTCATGACTTCTCCTTCTCGCTGCGATCAGCATTCGCGCGCGTTCGAACACGCTCGGGTCGGAGACCCGAACCGGCGGGTGAGGTTGGTTGGTGGCGTCGCCGGGATCTCTCCCGGCTCGGTGCTAGGAATCCTGGACCAGCCGGATCTTCTCCGTGGGACTCGCGACCGACGTCGCCGATGTCCGCCGGCCTGACCTCCGTGAACGGGTCAACCCGCGACGCTCAAGCCAGCTCACGATGAGCGAGGCCGGGAACGCAATCATGAAGTACATGAGTCCGAGCACGGTGAAGACTTCCAGCGGGCGATACGTCGCGCTCGAAAGCACGTTCGCCTGGAAGGTCATCTCGGTGACCCCGATCACCGACACCAGCGACGAGTCCTTGAAGAGCTGGATGTCAAGACTCAGGATGTTCGGGATCTGCTGGCGCAACGCCTGCGGAACCATGATCCGAATCAGGATGTCGAACGGCGACAGCTGGAGGATCCGCGCAGCCTCCAGCTGCTCCTTCGGCACCGACTGCAGCCCGGCGCGATACGACTCCGAAAGGTACGCGGTCATGTTGAGGCACAGCGCAAGCACGCCCGATGCCACGGCCGACATCGTGAACCCCGTGAGTGCGGGGAGCGCGAAATAGAACCAGAGGAGCTGCACGAGTAGGGGCGTGCAGCGGAACGCCTCGATGAACAGCTGAGCCGGAAGCCGGATGATCGCGGAGGACGACATCCGGGCTGCGGCGACGGGGATGGCGACCACGCTGGGAACGGCGATGGCGATCGCCGCGACCATGAACGTGAGGCCGAGGCCCTGCAGGAGTGCGGGAAACGCTGTTGCGAATACCGACCATTCGAACTGCTACCCACCAAACATGTGACGAACTCGCCTCACTCGACGC
>CAMFIY010000236.1 GCA_945952575.1 uncultured Leucobacter sp. | reverse complement strand
AGGTAACCCAATGCTGAGATACATCCTCTTCCGAATCCTTCAGGTGATCCCCGTTCTGCTGGGAACCACCTTCCTCATCTATTACATGGTCTTCGCCATGCCGGGCGATCCGATCGTCGCGATGTTCGGCGACAAGACGCCGAACCCGGCGGTCGTGGAAGCGCTGCGCGAGCGCTACCACCTGGATCAGCCGTTCATCGTGCAGTACCTGCTCTATCTGAAGGGCGTCATCGTCGGCGACTTCGGCGTGAGCTTCTCCGGTCAGCAGATCTCCGAGGTCCTCGCCCGCACCTTCCCGGTGACGATTCGGCTGGCCGCGATGGCGGTCGCGATCGAGCTGGTGCTCGCGGTCGTGATCGGCCTGATCTCGGGTCTGCGCAAGGGCAAGATCTTCGACAACGTGAACCTGATCATCGGTCTCGCGTTCATGAGCATCCCGATCTTCGTGATCGCGTTCATCGGGCAGTGGGGCCTCGGGATCAAGCTCGGCTGGTTCCGGCCGACGGTGGGACCGGGCGCGCCGATCCAGGATCTGATCCTGCCGGCCATCGTGCTCGGCGTCAGCCTCTACGCCACCAGCATGCGGCTCACCCGCGCCTCGGTCATCGACACGCTGAATCAGGACTTCGTGCGCACGGCGTACGCGAAGGGCCTCTCCCGGCGTCGAGTGATCCCGGTGCACGTGCTGCGCAACTCCCTGATACCGACCATCACGAACCTCGCGACCGACTTCGGCATCCTGATGGTCGGCGCGACCGTCACGGAGGGCATCTTCAACGTGCCCGGCGTCGGCAACGCGCTGTTCCAGGCGATCATCCGCGGCGAGAACGCCACGGTGGTGTCGTTCGTGACCGTGATGGTGCTCATCTACCTCGGCGTGAATCTGGTCGTCGACCTGCTCTACGCCGTTCTCGACCCGAGGATCCGCTATGCCTGAGCCGCAGAACATTCCCCAGGCGACGCACTTCGTCGCCCCGTTCGACGAGACTCCGGTGGCCGCGGTCGACGCGGTCAAGGTCTCGGAGAAGAAGTCCACCCTCTGGCTCGACGCCTGGCGCGACATGCGCAGGCGGGCGATGTTCTGGGTCTCGTCCGCGATCATCCTGCTCGTGCTGCTCGTCTCGCTGTTCCCGAGCTGGTTCTCGAGCTTCGATCCGCGGCACGTCACGGGCGACTGCCTGCTCGAGAACGCGCGCGGAGGCCCGAAGCCCGGGCATCCGTTCGGCTTCGACGGCCAGGGCTGCGACATCTACGCGCACATCGTCTACGGCACTTCGACCTCGGTCTCCGTCGGTCTGACGGTGATCGCGATGACCTTCGTCATCGGCACGATCGTGGGTGCGCTCGCCGGCTTCTTCGGCGGGTGGATCGACACGATCCTCTCGCGAGTGGGAGACGTCTTCTTCTCGATCCCCTACATCCTCGCGGCCGTGATCGTGATGTCGGTCTTCGCCGAGCATCGCAACATCCTCGTGATCTCACTGGCGATCGGCGGCTTCTCCTGGCCGGTCTCGGCGCGCATCCTGCGCAGCGAGATCCTGCGGGTGAGAAACTCCGATTTCATCATGGCGTCGGAGTCTTTGGGCCTGTCCCGGATCCGCACGCTCTGGAGGCACGTGCTGCCGAACTCGATCGCTCCGCTGATCGTCGTCACCACGCTGTCGCTCTCCGCGGCGATCGTCGCGGAGGCCGTGCTCTCGTTCCTGGGCGTCGGCCTGCCGCCGTCGGACTTCGTGAGCTGGGGCAACGACATCAGCCAGGCGCAGCGCTACCTGCGCACGGACCCGATGATCCTGCTCTACCCGTCCCTGGCGCTCGCCATCACCGTCTTCGGCTTCGTCATGATGGGCGAGGTCGTGCGGGATGCGCTCGACCCGAAGGCGAGGGCGCAGCGATGAACGACGCAAGCAACGAGGAAGTGAAGATGGCTCAGCCGCTGCTCAGCGTGCGTGATCTGAAGGTCGCATTCAAGACCGACAAGGTCGCGAACGAGGTGCTGCACGGAGTCGACCTCGACGTCTACCCGGGCGAGACCGTCGCGATCGTGGGTGAGTCGGGATCCGGCAAGTCGACGATGATGCACGCGGTCATCAACCTGCTCCCGGGCACCGGGCGCATCACGAACGGCTCGGTGCAGTGGAACGGGCGCGAGCTCGTCGGCATCCACCGCCGCGACATGGAGTCGATCCGCGGTCGTGAGATCGGTCTCGTGCCGCAGGACCCGATGTCGAATCTGAACCCGGTGTGGTCGGTCGGATTCCAGGTCGAGGAGGCCGTGCGCGCCAACGGGCTCGCCACGGGCAAGAAGGCTGTGCACGCGCGCGCCGTCGAGGTGCTCGAGCAGGCCGGTCTCCAGGACGCCGAGAAGCGGATGCGGCAGTATCCGCACCAGTTCTCGGGCGGCATGAAGCAGCGCGCCCTGATCAGCATCGGCCTCGCGGCGAACCCGCAGCTGCTGATCGCGGACGAGCCGACCTCGGCGCTCGACGTGACGGTGCAACGAGTGGTCCTCGACCACCTCGCGAAGCTGACCGGCGACCTGGGCACGGCCGTGGTGTTCATCACCCACGACCTGGGCCTCGCCGCCGAACGCGCCGAGAAGCTCGTGGTCATGTATCGCGGCAACATCGTCGAGTCCGGGCCCAGCCGCGAGATCCTGCAGAACCCGCAGCACCCGTACACGAAGCGGCTGGTCTCCGCCGCGCCGTCGCTGGCCTCGCGCCGGATCGGCAGCAGCGCCGATCTGCCGCCGGCGCCGACCTCGACCTTCGATGTCGCGTCGATCGCCGAGGCGGCGGAGAGCGGCAAGGAGATCGGGAGGCCGGTCATCGAGGTCGAGGGCCTGCGCAAGGTGTACCAGTTGCGCAGGGGCAACTTCGGCCACGAGGACTTCGTCGCCGTCGAGGGCGCCACCTTCACCATCAACCGGGGCGAGACCCTGGCGCTGGTGGGTGAGTCCGGCTCGGGCAAGTCGACCATCGCCAAGATGGTGCTGCAGCTCGAGGCGCCCACGGCCGGATCCATCCGGATCGACGGGAAGGAGACCGCGAAGCTCTCGCGCTCGGAGCTGTTCAAGCTGCGCAGCAAGCTGCAGCCGGTCTTCCAGGATCCCTACGGCTCGCTCGATCCGCTGCGGAACATCGGCAACACCATCATGGAGCCGCTGAACATCCACCGGGTGGGGGATCACGCGAGCCGCAAGGAGCGCGTGCTCGAGCTGCTCGACCAGGTGGCGCTGCCGCGCGAGTTGGCGACGCGCTACCCGAACGAGCTCTCGGGCGGGCAGCGGCAGCGCGTCGCGGTGGCCCGCGGCTTGGCGCTCAAGCCCGAGATCCTGGTGCTCGACGAGGCCGTCTCAGCTCTCGACGTGCTGGTGCAGGCGCAGATCCTCGATCTGCTGGCCGAGCTGCAGCGCGACCTGGGGCTGACGTACCTCTTCATCACCCACGACCTCGCCGTGGTGCGGCTGATCGCCGATCGCGTCTGCGTCATGAACGCCGGCCGCATCGTCGAGCAGGCGACCACCGACGAGGTGTTCGAGAACCCGCAGGAAGAGTACACGCAGCGACTCCTCGACGCGATCCCGGGCCGGAGCATCGAGCTCGGGGGAGCGGAGGCTGCGGATCACGTGCCGCATCAGGCGTCGACTCCGTCCGACGCCGGCCCGGTGGGTCCGACGACGCACGATCCGGAGGCGCACGCGCCGCGGGCGTTCCCGAATCGGAGCTTCGAGATCGGCGGCGGAGGCTAGTCCTCCGATGCGGCGATGAGGGGCGGGTGGCAGAGTGTCATCCGCCTCTCTGCTTCGCCCGTCGAGTTGTCCGGGATACCGGACGCGCGAGCGCGCGGGTGCGTTGTCCGGCGGCCGCCGGTGGGATGGGATTGAGGTAATCCACCCGCGTGACCGACTCGACCGAAAGGCACCCTCATGGCACTCCCCGGCGCCCGCCCCGTCCGCGCCCCCCGCGGCACCGAGATCTCGGCCAAGAGCTGGCAGACGGAGGCCCCGCTGCGCATGCTCATGAACAATCTCGACCCCGAGGTCGCCGAGCGCCCCGACGACCTGGTGGTCTACGGCGGCACCGGCCGTGCGGCCCGCAGCTGGGAGGCCTACGACGCGATCGTCGACACGCTGCGCGATCTCGAGGAGGATGAGACCCTGCTCGTGCAGTCGGGCAAGCCCGTCGGCGTGTTCCGCACCAACAAGTGGGCGCCGCGCGTGCTCATCGCGAACTCGAACCTCGTGGGCGACTGGGCCACGTGGCCCGAGTTCCGCAAGCTCGAGGCCGAGGGCCTCATCATGTACGGCCAGATGACCGCGGGCTCCTGGATCTACATCGGCACCCAGGGCATCCTGCAGGGCACCTATGAGACCTTCGCCGCGGCAGGTCGCAAGCTCCAGGGCCAGCAGCGCATCGAGACCGTCGCGGGTAAGGGCTCGCTCGCGGGCACCATCACCCTGACCGGCGGCTGCGGCGGCATGGGCGGCGCGCAGCCCCTCGCCGTGACGCTGAACGACGGCGCCTGCCTGATCGTCGACGTCGACAAGACGCGCCTGGATCGCCGCGCGGGCAAGCGCTACCTCGACGAGGTCGTGGAGGACATCGACGAGGCGCTCGCCAAGGTGCAGCAGGCCAAGGACGAGCAGCGCGGCTGGTCGGTCGGGCTCGTCGGCAACGCCGCCGAGGTATTCCCCGAGATCCTGCGCCGCCACCGGGCCGGCGAGATCACGATCGACCTCGTCACCGACCAGACGTCGGCGCACGACCCGCTCTCCTACCTCCCGATCGGCTACAAGGTGGAGGAGCGCCTCGAGCGCGCCGAGCAGGATCCCGAGCAGTTCACCAAGGACGCGCAGGCCGCGATGGCCGCGCACGTGCAGGCCATGGTCGAGTTCCAGGACTGTCTCTTATACACATCTCCG
>CAMFIY010000235.1 GCA_945952575.1 uncultured Leucobacter sp. | reverse complement strand
ACGCGGCGGTACGGCGTCTCGATGAAGCCGAACGCGTTGATGCGCGCGAAGGTCGCGAGCGCGCCGATCAGGCCGATGTTCGGGCCTTCAGGCGTCTCGATGGGGCACATGCGGCCGTAGTGGGAGGGGTGCACGTCGCGCACCTCGACACCGGCACGATCACGGCTCAGGCCGCCCGGGCCGAGGGCCGAGAGGCGGCGCTTGTTGGTCAGGCCCGCGAGCGGGTTGTTCTGATCCATGAACTGCGACAGCTGCGAGGTGCCGAAGAACTCCTTGATCGCCGCCAGCACGGGCCGGGTGTTGATCAGGGTGTTCGGGGTGATCGCCTCGATGTCCTGGGTGGTCATGCGCTCGCGGACCACGCGCTCCATACGGCTGAGGCCGGTGCGCACCTGGTTCTGGATCAGCTCGCCCACGGCGCGGATGCGGCGGTTGCCGAAGTGATCGATGTCGTCGGTGTCGAGACGGATCTCGACGGCCTTGCCGTCGCGGACGCCCGGGAGCGTCTCGGTGCCGGCGTGCAGGCCCACCAGGTACTTGATGGTCGCGACGATGTCCTCGAGCGACAGCACCGAGTCGGAGATCGGGGCTTCGAGGCCCAGCTTGCGGTTGATCTTGTAGCGACCGACCTTGGCCAGGTCGTAGCGCTTCGGGTTGAAGTAGCTGTTGTCGAGCAGAGCGCGAGCGGCCTCGATGGCCACCTGCTCGCCCGGACGCTGCTTCCGGTAGATGTCCTTGAGCGCTTCTTCCTGCGTCTCGATGCCGTCCTTCTCGAGGGTCAGCGCGATCGACTCGTAGCCGGCGAACTCCTCGAGAATCTCGGCGCTGGTCATGCCGAGCGCCTTGAGGAAGACGGTGACCGACTGCTTGCGCTTGCGATCGATGCGCACGCCCACCTGGTCGCGCTTGTCGATCTCGAACTCGAGCCAGGCGCCGCGGCTCGGGATGACGCGAGCGGTGAAGACGTCCTTGTCGGAGGTCTTCTCCTGAGCGCGCTCGAAGTAGACGCCGGGGCTGCGGACGAGCTGCGACACGATGACGCGCTCGGTGCCGTTGATGATGAAGGTGCCCTTGTCGGTCATGATGGGGAAGTCGCCCATGTAGACCGTCTGGCTCTTCAGGACCTGGGTCTCGGTGTTGTAGAAGGCCGCCTCGACGTAGAGCGGCGCGGAGTAGGTCTTGCCGCGCTCCTTGCACTCGTCGATGCTGTACTTCTGCTCGTCGAGGATCGGGTTCTCGAACGACAGCTGCATGGTGCCGGCGTTGTCCTCGATCGGCGAGATCTCCTCGAAGATCTCCTCGAGGCCGCTGGTCAGAGCGATGTCATCGCGCCCGTCCTTCTGGGCCTGGGCGACGCGCTCTTTCCACGCGTCGTTTCCGACGAGCCAGTCGAAGCTCTCGAGCTGCAGTGCCAACAGGTTGGGCACGGTCAGCGTGTCGGAAATCTTGGCGAACGAGAGCCGCTGGTGATTGCGGCCGTTCTTGGGCGAATTGGTGGATGCGTTGCGCGCAGCAGCCAAGGAAGTTACCTCCGTGGGGCCCCGTCGGGCCGAGTGATCTGTCTTTGCAGAAACGCTTCAAACACATGGTGAACCGCTCGTGGGACGAGCGAGAAAGCCGACCGCAATATGAAGGCAGACAGGTATTCGAGGCGCAACTATCCAATATAGGCGATCTCGGGCGGGTTTGCAAGGTGCAGATCGTCCGCGCCGAACTCGCGGCGACGGGCGCCTCGATCGGTCATCGCGCGGGTGCTCGGACGACATCCGACTGCGGCGGCGGCAGGCGATCGAGGCGCACGCGGATGCCTCGCGCACCGGTGCCTGCTGCGGCGCGATCCCAGCCTCATCCGATCGCCCAGAACACGGCGCCGGCCCGCCGATCCATCCGGTCGAACGAGCGATGGTTCCACAGGGTCGACACGGAGTACCGCCGTTGCGGCGCCCCCGAGTACGGGTTGTACATCCGCGTCGTCCCTCTGGCGTAGCCGTGGAGGGCGACGGCGTGCGTCGAGCCGGGCGACGTCACGGTCTCCGGCCCGGCGAGCAGCGCGATGACGGTCCGGCGATGCTTCAGCGCGCGCACGATCGACTCGCGGGACTTCAGCGGAGCGGCCGCGATCCCGTAGCGCCTGGCCGCTGCGACGATCGACACGGATCCGGCGCCCGCGACGCCCCGGTTGAAGTCCCCGTCGCGATGCATCACCCTCCCCACCTCCCGCACGTCGACCCCGACTCCGTATCCGCGGAGCGCCATCGTCATCGCCGTGGGCACGCACCCCGTCGCGGCGATGGTCGCGGAACCGATGCGGTACCCGGCGTACTTGCCGCGATCCTGCGAGACGTACTGCGGGCCGCGGTTGTTGAGGCGGACGGGAGCCGCCGAGGAGGCCGCCCACCTGACTCCGCCCGATTTCGATCGCAGCACGAGATCGCCGTTCCGCGTGATCCTCGCGTTCCCGACCCCGCTCGCCCGCGCAACCCGGACACGGTGATCTCCGTGCACCAGCAGCAGCCCCGTGGAGGAGAGGATCAGGTAGGCGCCGGGGTGCCTGCCCGACGCGCTCTTCCAGCGCAGCCTGCCGTGGCTCACGATCACGACCCTGCCGTCGGGACGCACGTGGAGCCGATGCTTCCCGTTGGCGGAGCGCAGCGAACCTCCCGATGCCACGCGCTGACCGATGCGCAGGACCGCGCCCTTCGCCCGCGGGGGCAGTTCGTCCGCCGCATCCGGTTTCGGCTCCGATTCCGGCTCTGGCCCGGGCTGAGGGTCGGGGCCGGGGGCCGGGTCGGGTTCTTCGACCGGGTCGACGACGGGCGGCCCGGGTTCCTCCGGCGGTTCCGGCGGCTCAGGGGCGGGATCGGCGACCGGCTCTGCGTCGGGATCCGGAACGGGCTCGGGTTCTGGCACGGGATCGCTCACCGGTTCGAGCATCGGCGGATCCCCCGGTCCGGCGAGCGCCGCCTGCGGCGAGACGAGCAGTCCGCCGCACGCGATCGAGACCGCGGCGAAGACGCCGAGCCATCGTCTGCCGAGTCTCCTGAGCAGTGGCGGAAGGGGATGGAGCGATCCGGAGCGGAGCCCCCGGGTGCTCGAGGCGGGCTGATCCGATGCGATGGGATTCACGGAGGGCCTTTCAGTTCACCCCCGGATACCGGCGCAGGCCCTCCCAAGCCTGACTGCAGTCTAGACCTCGCCGCCGACACCGCACCCGGCGTGCCCGCGCCGGAGTCGACGCGGGCACGCTCCCGGACGCGCTAGCGCACGAGCGAGCGGAGCCGGCGCAGCGCCACCGAGAGGGTCGCGAGTCCGGTGCCGTCCGCCGTGTTCGCCGCATCGATCGCCTCGGCGAGCGCCCGCTCGGCCGACGGCCCGCCGAGCTCGAGCCACGCCTCGATCCGCGCCTCGGCATCGCCCGACTCCGTCCGCTCGATGGCCGAGCTGGTGAGCTCGATCATCACCGCGTACAGGTCGTCCCGCATGGCGGCCCGCGCCATAGAGCCCCAGCGATCGTCCTGAGGCAGCTCGGCGACCCGGGTCAGCAGCTCGTCGAAACGCGTGCGCGCCGACATGGCGAAGAAGACCCGGGCGACCTCGTCGAGATCCCACTCGCGCAGACTCGAGCGCTCCACCACGTCGAGCAGGCTGAGCGACGGGAGGAGGCCGGCGCCGAGCCGCGCCAGCTCCGCGGGCACGCCGGCGGCCGAGAGCTCGGCGACGCGAGCCTCGAAGCCCTCGAGCTCTCCCCCGCGCAGCAGCTCCCCCATCCGGCCGGCCATGCCGGCGACGGGAGCGGCGAACGCCTCCACCTCGGCGCCGATGTCGACGCCGTCGTGACGGTGCTGCACGAACCAGCGCGCGGCCCGATCCAGCAGCTGGCGGAACTCCAGGTAGAGATCGGTCTGCACCTCGGTCGACACGACGTTGTCCGTCGCCTCGACCGCGACCACGAAGCCGCGCAGGTCGAAGATCTCGCGCACCGCGACGTAGGCTCGCGCGATCTGCTCGCTCGACGCGCCCGTCTCGTCGGCCGCGCGCGATGCGAAGGTGATGCCCCCGCGATTCACCATCGAGTTCACGACGGAGTTGACCACGATCTCGGCGCGCAGCGGGTGCGCGTGCAGGTCGTCGCCGTAGGCCTCGCGGATCGGCTCGGGGAAGTACTCTGCCAGCGTTCCGGCGAACCACGGGTCGTCGGCGAGGTCGGTGAGGGCGAGATCGGCCTTCAGCGCCAGCTTCGCGTAGGCCACGAGCACCGCGAACTCCGGGCGGGTGAGCCCGCGGCCCTCGGCGATCAGTACCTGGATCTCGGCCTGACTGGGCAGGAACTCGAGTTCGCGATCCAGCTCGTCGCGCTCCTCGAGCCACTCCATCAGGCGCTCGTGCACGGGCAGCATCACGGCCGCGTTCGCGCGGGAGTTGCCCAGCAGCACGTTCTGCTCGTAGTTGTCGCGCAGCACCTGAACCGCGACCTCGTCGGTCATCGAGCGGAGCAGCGCGTTGCGTTCGTCGAGCGTCATCCGCCCCTCGCGCACGAGCGCGCCGAGCAGGATCTTGATATTGACTTCGCGGTCCGAGGTGCCGACGCCAGCGGAGTTGTCGATCGCGTCGGTGTTGATCCGCACCCCGGCGAGCGCCGCTTCGATGCGGCCGCGCTGGCTGACGCCGAGATTGCCGCCCTCGCCGACGACCCGCGCGCGCAGCTCGTCGCCGTTCACCCGGATGGCGTCGTTGCCGCGATCCCCGATCTCGCCGTTCGTCTCGGTACTGGCCTTGACATAGGTGCCGATGCCGCCGTTCCAGATCAGGTCGACGGGTGCGAGCAGCACGGCGCGCTTCAGTTCGGCCGGCGTCAGCGATCCGATCGACGCGTCGAGACCCAGCGCCTCCGCCATCTCGGACGTGATCGGGATCGACTTCGCGCT
>CAMFIY010000234.1 GCA_945952575.1 uncultured Leucobacter sp. | reverse complement strand
GTACGACGCGGTGCTCAACCGGGACTACCCGATGCTGCAGGGCGGATTCCTGGTGATCACCATCACCGTCGTCATCTTCAACTACCTCGCCGACCTGGCCTACGCCTGGCTCGACCCGCGGGTATCGGACTGAGAACGGGGCACCACATGAGCACACCGGGCACCACCCTCTTCTCGCTGCCGAGCCGGCGTCGGCCGAGCGCCCGCCGTCGCGGAGCGTTCGCCGTCGCCCTGCGCCGGCCGAGCGCCATCGTCGGCCTCGCCATCATCCTCGGATTCCTGCTGCTCTCGATCCTCGCCCCCGTGCTCACGCCCTACGGCGTGCGAGAAGTCACCTGCGGCGTGTTCGAGGCGCCCTCTGCAGCGCACTGGTTCGGCTGCGACGACGGCGGGATCGACGTCCTCACCCTCACCCTCGAGGGCGGCCGCATCTCGATGTTCGTGGGGTTCACCGCGACCGTCATCGCGATCGGGATCGGGGCCACGGTCGGCATCCTCTCCGGATACTTCGGGGGATGGATCGACACCGTGCTCATGCGCATCACCGACTACTTCCTCGTGATCCCGCAGATCGTGCTGATGATCGTGATCGCCGCCGTCTGGGGGCCGAGCCTGGATCACGTGATCATCGTGATCGGCGTGCTGATGTGGACGAGCACCGCGCGGATCGTGCGCTCGCAGGTGAAGACGCTGCGCGAGCGCGTCTACGTGCGGCGCGTCGAGGCGATCGGAGGCAGCCACCTGCGGATCATCCTGCGGCACATCCTGCCGCAGCTGGGCCCGCTGCTCGCGGCGAGCGCGGTGCTCGCGGTCACCGTGGCGATCTTCAACGAGACCGCGCTCGCGTTCCTGGGGCTGTCGGACCCGAACGCCATCACCTGGGGCACGATCATGGAGCACGCCTTCAACCGCGCTGCGGTGAGCACCGGCGCCTGGTGGGCCATCGTACCGGCGGGCGTGGCGGTCGCCCTGCTGATCCTCGGCTGCTACCTGCTGGGCCGCGCGATCGAGGACGCCCTGAACCCGCGCCTCAAGGTGTCGCATCTCTCACTGCGCACCTGGCGGTTCCGGCCGCTCGGCGTGACGATCGGCGTCGGAGAGGAGGGTCCGCGATGACGACTCCGATACTCGAGATCCGGGATCTGCACGTCTGGTTCCGCACCGATGAGGGCGAGGAGCTGGAGACGGTGCGCGGGATCGACCTCGACCTGGCGGCGGGCGAGCGGCTGGGCCTCGTCGGGGAGTCCGGCTGCGGCAAGACCACGACGATCCTCGCGGCCCTCGGCCTCCTGCCCGCGGGCGCCATCGTGAGCGGGCAGGTGCTGCTCGACGGCGTCGACATCCTCGCAGGCGGCGACGCGACCGTCCGCCCCCATCGCTGGAACGACATCGCGATGGTGTTCCAGGGAGCCATGAGCGCCTTCAACCCGGTCAAGACCGTCGGCTGGCAGATCGAGGAGGCGCTGCGCTTCCACGGCTTCGATCGGGCCGGGATCCCCGCGCGCATCACCGAGCTGCTCTCGCTCGTCGGGCTGCCCGAAGACACAGAGAACCGGTTCCCGCACGAGCTCTCCGGCGGCATGAAACAGCGGGCGGTCATCGCGATGGCGCTCGCCTGCGAGCCGAAGGTGCTGCTCGCCGACGAGCCGACCACGGCACTCGACGTCGTCGTCCAGGATCAGATCCTCGCGCTGCTCGTCGAGCTCTCCGAACGGCTCGGCCTCGCGGTCGTCCTCGTCACGCACGACCTGGGCGTGGTCGCGCAGAGCTGCTCCCGCGCCGCGGTGATGCGGGCGGGCGAGATCGTCGAGATCGGCGAGGTGGAGCAGCTCTACCGCTCACCGGCCTCCGAGTACACCCGTACGCTCTTCGAATCGACGCCCGATATCGGCGCCGTCAGTGCGCGAGCGCAGGACTCGAGGACCGGCGCGGGCGCGAGCAGCGATTCGCGCGTCGGGATCGACGCCGACGGGGACCCGTCGCTGCTCACCGTCGCGGGCCTCGAGGTCGCCTACGGCGGGCGCTCGCAGAAGCGCGCGGTCGACGGCATCTCGTTCACCGTCGAGCACGAGGAGCTGGTGGCGCTCGTCGGCCAGTCGGGCTGCGGCAAGACCACGACGCTGCAGGCGGTCATGGGGCTGATCCCCTCGGCGCGCGGCGATGTCTCCATCAGCGGGGTCCCGGCGATCGGCGCATCCCGTGTCCAGCGGAGATGGCTCCGGCGTCAGGTGCAGCCGATCTTCCAGGATCCCTATGAATCGCTCGACGTCCGCTTCACCGTTCGCGACACGATCGAGGAGCCGCTGCTGATCCACGGGGTCGGCGACAGGACGCGTCGGAGCAGCCGGGCGGAGCGCGATCGGCTCGTCCGGGACGCCCTCGAATCCGTGGGCCTCACACCCGTCGAGCAGTTCCTGGATCGCTATCCGCATCAGCTCTCGGCCGGGCAGCGGCAGCGCGTCGCGATCGCCGCCGGCCTCGTGCTCGGCCCGCGACTGCTGCTCGCTGACGAGCCGGTCAGCATGCTCGACGTCTCGGTGCGGTCGGACATCCTGGGTCTCCTCGCGGACCTCAAGCGACGAGAGGGGCTCGGGATCCTGATGATCACGCACGATCTCTCCACCGCGGCCGAGTACGCGGATCGGATCATCGTCATGCGGGAGGGCCGCATCGTCGAGCAGGGCACGCCCGACGAGGTGGTGAATCGCCCGAAGGATCCCTACACGCGGCTGCTCATCGAGAGCATCCCGAGCCCCGCGCGCGCGACCCGGCGGTGACCGCGTCGCGCGAACGCGCCCGCTATTCGCCGCCGAAGGTGCGCACGCCCCAGGATCCGACGCCGTCGGTGCTGAGCAAGCGCTGCGAGGCGCGCGCGCCCTGCACGTAGAAGAGATACTCCTCGGCGCGATACGTCTGCTGGTAGGAGTCGAACGGCACGTCCTCGTCGGTGTAGCTCACGCCGCGGACGCGCATCACGGCCGTCTCGGGCTCGAGATGGAGCTGCTCGCGCTCCCACTGACTCGGGCGATCCACCTGGAACACCTGCTCGGAATACGCCTCGACGATGCCGTACCGCTCGGCGAGCAGCTCGTAGAGCGAGCGGCCGGCCTCGAGCTGGGCCTCGTCGATGGCGGGCACGAGGCTGAGCGGGATGATGGCGCGCTCGGCGACCGTGCGCCTCTCGCCGCGCAGGCGCACCCGCGAGATCTCCCAGACCGGCTGACCCTCCTCGATCTCGAGGGCGCGCACGTGGTTGAGGCTCGGCATGCCTGCGGAGAGCCGGATCAGGCGCGTCTCGAACTCCACGGGCTGCTGCTCGTCGGTGATCGTGCCCAGAAGCGCGCCGGCGCGGCCCGGCTGGCTGACCAGTCGCGGCTGCGCGACGAAGGTGCCGAGACCCTGGTGCCGCTCGATGACGCCGTCGTGATCGAGCTCGTCGAGTGCGCGACGCACGGAGATGACGCTCACGTCGGCCATCTTGGTGAGCTCCGCGGTGCTCGGGAGACGGTCGCCGGGCTGCATGCCCTGCTCCTCGATCAGACGGAGCACCAGGTCGTAGACGCGCTGGTAGCGGAGCTCGCGCCCGGGAGTCGCCGGGTCGCCTGCCTTTTCTGCACTCACCGCTGCATCCTTCGATCCGTGTGTGCGGGAGGCAGATGATGACTTCATATGCGAAGTAAGGGATAGCAAGCAGAGATGCAGCCATATACTGGTAAGTCTCGACCGCCGCGGACGGCGCGATCCCGGCCCCTACGCCTGCGGAGCCCGGTTCCACAGCGCGGGGTAGTCGTGCCCCAGCCCGATGACCAGGCGACGCAGCGCCGGCAGCGACAGGCCGACGACGCAGCTGGTGGCGCCTTCGATCCGCTCGATGAACGCCCCCGCGAGCCCGTCGATCGCGAAGCCGCCGGCCAGCTCGAGCGGCTCCCCCGTCGCGACGTAGCGCTCGAGCTCCGCGTCGCCGACATCGGCGGCGAGCGTCACCGTCGCGGTGTCGACCGCGCCGGCCGCGGCGCGCGTCTCGCCCCCGGTGTGGTCGATGAGCCAGTGCCCCGAGTGCAGAACCCCGCTGCGGCCCCGGTGCTGCTTCGCCCGGGCCAGCGCGACCTCGGGCAGGTGCGGCTTGCCCAGGATCTCGCCGTCGAGGAGGAACGCCGAGTCGCCGCCGAGCACCAGACCGTCGATCTCGCCCGTGCCGCCCGAACCGTGCCGGCGCACGACGTCCTCGGCCTTGAGCCGCCCGAGGTACTCCGTCAGCTCGGGCGCCGTGAGTCGTCGGCCGAGCTCCGCCTCGCGCGCCGCGACCTCGGCCTCTTCGTCGACCTCCGGCGAGAAGCAGATCGGCTCGATGCCGGCGGCGCGCAGCACGGAGAGGCGGGCGGGCGAGGTGGAGGCGAGATAGAGGCGCATGCGCCCAGCCTATTCGGCGGCGGAGCGGGCGGGCGGGCGCCGCGGAGCGCGTCGGCCGGGTGCGACCTAGGGCGTGCGTCGGCGCAGCGTCAGCGCCGCGAGCCCCAGCGAGGCGAGCATGACGGACGCGATCACGATGAGCGGCTTGCCCAGATCCCCTCCCGCGTCGCCCGCCGTCACCGCATTGACCGCATCGACGGCATAGCTGAGCGGGAGCCAGTCCGAGATCGCGTGCAGCGCGTCGGGCATCTGGTCCCTCGGCATGAGCAGGCCACCGAGCAGGATCTGCGGGAACACGAGCGCCGGCATGAACTGCACGGCCTGGAACTCGGTGCGCGCGAAGGCGCTCGCCAGCAGTCCGAGGCCGGTGCCGAGCAGGGCGTCGAGCACGGCGACGACGCCGAGCTGCCAGATCGGGCCGTCCACGCTGAGCCCGCACACGATCACCGCGAAGCCGACCGTGATCACCGCCTGCACGACGGCGGCAAGGCCGAAGGCGAGCGCGTAGCCGAGGATGAAGTCGGCCTTGCCGAGCGGGGTCGTCATGAGCCGCTCGAGGGT
>CAMFIY010000233.1 GCA_945952575.1 uncultured Leucobacter sp. | reverse complement strand
GGGGAGGCCCGTCGGTGCTGAGGCGCGTTCCGCCACCCGCTCGTTCTCCCGCTCCTGCCAGGCGGCAAGCGTGAGGATCCGTTCGTGTTCCTCCTGGGCGCGATCCTTCGCGGCCCGCACCTGATCGGCGAGATCCTCCAATGCGCCTGCAAGTCGACTGCGATCCGCGGACTCTACGAGGAAGAGCTCCATGAAGAGCTCGGCGTGGCCCCCGGTGAAATCTTCGAGCGCGTCATCCCGGGCGTTCATGCGATCCCAACCCTGGCGGGCCAGCAACTCGGCCGCAGCCCGGAGGTCGTGGATGAAGCGATTCGCGACGGCTTCGTCGAATGCGATCGACACGGCGAGGCCTCCATCGCTTCTGTGCGGTCCCCGCTGCAGGGGCTTCGGCTCACCATATCCGGGTTCGCATGAAATACCAAATGAGCGATTCGACTTTCAAGTCATTCTTGCAAACAAGCCGCTCATTCCGCCGCGCCGAGCGGATCGCCGAGCGGGCCACCGAAGCCGGTGCGGCACCAGATCGCAAAACTACGTACCGGTTACTGACGACAGCGGGGCCCGATCCCGCGACCATCTACCCAGCAATGCACGGTAAACGGCATCCCGTCCGGCGGTTCGCGCCGGGCGGGTCCGGCACGAGGGGGCTTGATCATGGTGCACTGGCGTCGTCTGCGCGAGGAACAGCGAGGGAAGCCGAGAGGGCGCCTCCGGGCGGCGCTGGGAGCCGCCGCCGCGATCGCGTGCGCGGTCAGCCTGACGCTCGCCGGGGGAAGCACCGCCCAGGCGGCGACGGTGACCCTGCCGAACGGGGTCTGGTACTCGGGCTCGATGAAGCAGACCTACGAGATGGACTGCTCGGGCGTCATCTGGGGCTACCCGGCCTACGGAGCCGCGGTGATGACCTATGCGAGCGTCGAGGTCGACATGGATCGCTCGCTCCCGAAGCAGGGCAGCACCTTCTATGCCGAGATCACGGTCGCCGCTGCGTCGACGCCGTGCGGCGGGCAGGGGGTCGTGCCGGGGTTCTCGCTCCCGGCCGGCGTGCAGCCGGCGGTGACGGCGCAGACACCGCTCGCCGTCAACGGCCAGGCCGTCAATGCGAACCTGCTCCAGGCGAACTGCTTCGACACCGGCATCTACTGCATCACGTCGAACACGAGCGATGCGCCGATCTGGGCGGCGGTCTCGGGCAACAAGTGGTCGTGGTTGATCCCGCTCAAATCGAGCACGCCGCAGAACATGACCGACTTCCAGGCCTACGTCAAGGTGGTCTCGGGCGGCTCGGGCAGCGGGTTCCTCAAGCCGAAGGCGCCGATGAACGTGTTCGGCACGGGATCGAACGTCGGCAACGGTTCGACGCCGACGAGCACGAGCTCGACCTCGCCGAACGCCTACCGCGTCGGCTACCCGCAGCCGTCAACGCAGGCGGTGGATCAGTTCACGTGGGTGGACAACCAGACCTACCAGTCGAAGTACGGCCTGCTCTCGCTCGCCTACCTCTACACGAACGGCAAGGCGGGAACCTACTACGTCCGCAGAGCGGCGAGTGCCGCGGCGTTGGATGTCGGCGGCTCCTACGAATCCTCGTCGGGGGCGCTGCCCACGGGATCGGACGCGCTCACATTCGGGAGCGACTGGAACGCGGACGTCACCCCGTACTCACCGATAGTGGCGGGCAAGAAGTACTACTGGAAGATCGGCTTCAAACCGAGCGGGAGCAGCTCGGTGATCTGGGGGTCGGTGCAGTCGTTCACCGGGCTGAACGCCAGCACCTGCAACGGTCAGCGCGTCACGGTCGATCTGACCTACAAGCAGACGCCGACGGAGGACGCCGATGTGATCCTCGGAACCGCCGGTGCAGACGTCATCAACGGTGCGGGCGGCAACGACGTGATCTGCGGCGGCGGCGGTGACGATCTCATCAACGGAGGCATCGGCAACGATACGATCTTCGGCGGCACCGGCGACGACGTCCTGCTCGGCGGCGCGGGGAATGACACGATCAGCGGCGGCTCGGGGGATGACACCCTGGTCGGAGACGGCCAGGCCGAGCCGAGCAACGACCTTGCGAAGGACTCCCTCGACGGCGGAGAGGGCAACGACCTCATCGACGCCTCCGAGCCGAAGTCGAGCTTCAAGGTGAACCAGGTCACGCCGGGCAGCGGCTACGGCGACGACATCGTCACCGGCGGACCGGGCACCGACACGCTCAGCTATGAGCGTCAGGGTCAGGATGACGGCTCCGGCACGGGCGTCAACGTGAATCTGCTGCTCACCGCCAAGCAGAACACCGCGAACGCCGGCAGTGACACCATCTCGGGCATGGAGAACCTGAACGGCACCAAGTGGGCGGACACGCTCAAGGGGGACGCCGGCAACAACGTGATCCGAGGCTTCGGCGGATACAACACGATCCGCGGCGACGGCGGCACCGACACCGTCGACTACTCCTGGCTGACGACGAAGAGCAGCGATCCGACGTATCCGGGCGTGAAGTTCGTGTGGACAGAGGGCACATCGATGGTCGTCACCTTCGGCAGCGGGGTGCAGGCCGGTCGCGACAACATCGCCTACATCGCGGGACTCGTGAACGAGGTGCAGCCCGAGGTCGTCATCGGCACGAAGTACGCGGATCTGATCGTCGGCGACGATCGCGATGGCACGGTGAAGCCCGGTCTCGGGGACGACCGCGTCGACGGCAAGGGAGGATCCGATACCGTCAGCTACTCGGGTGTCACGAAGGCGCTCAAAGTCGATCTGCAGAGCGGCCGCGCCAGCGGCGGATCCGGCAGCGACCGTCTGATCAGCTTCGAGAACGCGATCGGCGGCTCAGGATCAGACAAGCTCTACGGCAGTTCGGGAGCCAATAGACTCCTCGGCAGCAGCGGGGACGACACGATCGAGGGTCGCGGGGGCACGGACTGGCTCGACGGCGGATCCGGCACCGACACCCTCAGCTACGCCTCGGCGACGCGCGGCGTGGTCGTGTCCCTGGCCAAGAGCGGCGTGCAGAACACGGGCAGCTCCACGGGCAGGGATACGGTGCGATCCTTCGACCGTCTGATCGGAAGCCCCTTCGGCGACAAGCTCTACGGCAACTCGCACAACAACAGCATCTCGGGCGGCTCCGGCAACGACCGGCTGTACGGCGGCAGCGGCCGGGACCGCTGCTCGGGCGGTGCGGGCCGCGACTACGGCTCCTCGTGCGAGGTGAGATCCAGCATCCCGTAGCGCAGAGACCGGCGTAGCCGGGCGGATCCGCTCACCCCAATGCCGATCCGCCCGGCTATCCGTGCGGCAGGAGCATGACCGCCAGCATCGCTGACATGGCCGCGGCCTCGGATGCGAGCAGCCGCTGGCGACGGCGGGCGGCGAGCACGCCCAGTGCGGCCAGGAGCACTATGAGGATCAGGGCGACCCCGGCCGCCGCGAGCCAGAGGGTCGAGTCGTGCCCGGTGTGGGCGCCCTCCGTGTCGACCGTGCGCCGCCCGCCTCCGTGTGCGAGGAGCAGCCACGCCATCACCGGGTAGGAGAGCGCGATGGCGACGTCGACGCCGCGCTCGGTGCGCATCCCGCCCGGTGCGACCGGAGGCACGTCTCGACGCAGTTCGAGCCCGAGCAGCAGACCGGCGGCGACGAGCGACACCGCCCAGACCAGCGGCGGCAACGCGCCGAGGAAGGCGAGATCCACCATCGCTGCGAGCATGACCGCCGCTGCGCATATCCCGATCCACCGCTTCGCCGCGACGGCGCCGCAGACGCAGAGGCCCCCGGCGGTCACCATGACCGTTCCGGGTATCAGCGCGACGACGGCGTTCACGGGTCGATTCTCGCAGATCGCCCGCGAGATGCGGCGCCGAGGGCTGGGGGGACCCGCTAGGCGGCTGGAGCTGCGACCCCCGGTCGCAACTCGCCCGCCTCGATCCGCACCGGAAGCCGGTTGCCCGGGGGCGGGAACGGGCACGTCGCGCTCATCGAGTAGGCGCAGGGCGGGTTGGTGGTGCGGTTGAAGTCGATCACCACGGTGCCGTCGCCGGTCTGCTCCGCATCGACGAAACGCGAAGCCGGGAAGGTGAGGTCCACCCCCGTCGCATCGGCGAACACGGCCCGCAGGTCGTCGTGCTCGCGGGAGCCGAAGAGGATGAGGCTGACCGCCTGCCCGTCGACCTCGAACTCGGCCGTCCCGGGGGAGTCGTACTGCTGGGTGCGATCCGTCCCGGCCGCCGAGGCGACCTCGACCTCCGCGCGCGGTGCCGGTACGAAGCGGGCCGCGTCGACCCTGTGTCCGTTCGGCGTGTGGGGGGAGGTGCCTGCGTAGTCGATTCGGTCCCTGGACGCGGGGTCGCGAGGCCGAAGGATCACGCCGCCGCTGCGGGCTGCGAGCTCGATCCGCCGGTCTCCCCGCTGCAGCGTGAGCGAGTCGCTGCCGCGCAGCGGGCCGAGGCGAACCGTCGTCGGTTCGGTGCTCGACGCCTCGCCTTCGGGGATCACCGGGCTGCCATCGCGCGACGTGACGCCGTCCGCGGCCGTGAGCTCGGCGGAGACCGTCCCGTCTCCGTCCACACTCCAGCGGCCGGGCACTTCGTCGAAGAACTGCGGATCCGCCGTCAACCAGTGCATCGCGATCGGGCTGAGCGGTCCGTAGGGCGCGGTGCGGGCCGCTTCGACCTCCGCGTGCCAGGCGGCGTGATCGGCGGCGAATGACTCGAGGGCGGTGTCGTTCATATCAGTCGCAACGCTGGGAGGGCGCGAGTTCTTCCCGGCCCGTCATATTCCGTCGTGACCGGGGTGCTGCCAGGAAGAAACGGTAGCCTGACACCTACCGGGTGCCTGCGGAACAGGGATTGCGGGCACCGTCTCGGAGCTGAAAGAGGGGTGCCGCATGAGCACGACGCAGGTGAACGAAACCCAGGTACCGGCCGCGCAGGGGGATCTGAATCGGCCGAGCGGAGTCGCGCAGTATCTGACGCCCGTGGTCCACGACCTCATCGCGCTCGCCGTCAACGGCAAGCAGGCGCACTGGCATGTG
>CAMFIY010000232.1 GCA_945952575.1 uncultured Leucobacter sp. | reverse complement strand
CTCGTCCAGCAGATCCGGGGTCCACGCGGCGACGTCCTCAGCGGTGTACTCGCTCTTCGACGCGCGTCGCTTGAGGTCGGGCAGCACGGCTCCGGGGGCGAGCCGGCGCGCGGTGATGAGGAAGCCGGTGTGCGCCACCATCCGATGATCGGGTCGCACTGCAAGACCCTCCACATGCCAACCGCGCACCATGGTCTCATTGGCCTGCGGGTGCGTGAAGCAGCCGGAGCGGCGGAGTTCCTCGGCGACGCGGGAGAGCTGAGTCACCGTCGCGACGTAGCAGATGATGACGCCGCCCGGCTTGAGCGCCGTGGCTGCGACGCCCACGCACTCCCACGGGGCGAGCATGTCCAGCACCACGCGATCGACCGTTCCGGCCGCGCAGGCGTCCGGCAGGACCTCCTGCAGGTCGCCGACCGCGACGGACCAGTTCTCCGGCAGCTCTCCCGTGAACGCCCGAACGTTGGCGCGTGCGATCTCGGCGAACTCGTCCCGGCGTTCGAACGAGCGGAGCTCGCCCTCTGCGCCGACCGCGCGCAGCAGGTGCAGCGAGAGCGCGCCCGAACCGACTCCGGCCTCGACGACCGATGCACCGGGGAAGATGTCCGCCAGCGAGAGGATCTGGGCCGCGTCCTTGGGGTAGACGATGGCGGCCCCACGCGGCATCGACATGACGAAGTCGCTGAGCAGGGGGCGCAGCGCCAGGTAGTCCTCGCCGTTGCTGTTCTGGACCACCGACCCGTCCGGCAGCCCCACGAGCTCCTCGTGCCGCAGCATGCCTCGATGGCTGTGGAACTCGCCGCCTGGCACCAGCGTGATGGTGTTGAGGCGGCCCTTGGGGCCGGTCAGCTGGACCCGATCGCCGTAGCCGAGGGGGCCGCTGTATGAGGGGTGCTCCGACCCGGAGGTCTGCGCCGGAGAAGTCTGCGCTGAAGGAATCTGCTCTGTCACGCCCGCAAGTCTAACGAGCGCGCGGGACTTCCCCGGCTCGCAGGATCCGCGCGTGCGGACCGTCTCAACGCAGTCGGGCGAAGCGGGTCCGCAGTTCGCCGGCGTCCACGCCGACCAGCGTGCTCCAGACCTCGTGCGCCGGCGCCTCGGAGAGATCGACGATGTTCGTCACGCCGACGGCGACGGCCCCGGCCGCGGCGGCCGAGCGCAGGCCGGTCGGCGAATCCTCGATCGCGAGGCACTGCTCGATCGGCACCCCCAGCGCCTCGGCGCCGCGCAGATAGGGCTCGGGATCCGGTTTGGCGCGCT
This sequence comes from uncultured Leucobacter sp., assembly GCA_945952575.1. Lineage (GTDB taxonomy): Bacteria > Actinomycetota > Actinomycetes > Actinomycetales > Microbacteriaceae > Leucobacter. Next base: position 3,787 of record CAMFIY010000232.1, on the reverse strand, counting down.
CCACCTCGTCGCCCGCGACGATGGCGCCGAAGGTGCCCTCGGGAAGTACCGTGGCGATCCGGTCGGCCAGCGAGCGCACCGACATCGTGACGAGTGCGCACGGGACGCCTGCCGCCCGCAGGGAGGCGAGCAGGTCGAGCGCCCCCGGGCGCCAGTCGAGCCGGCCCCGGTCGATCGCGTCGGCGGCGAAGGCGACCCACTCGGCCACGATGTCGTCGGCCGACATCGTCACGCCCAGCTGGCGGAAGTGCTCGGCGGCTTCCCAGAGACCCGAGCCGATCATGAGCCGCTGGGTCTCGGGACTCATCTCGAGGCCGTATCGGGCGAGCATCGCGGTCTCTGCCTCGAGCCAGGCTGGCTCGGAATCGATCAGGGTGCCGTCGAGGTCCCAGAGCACAGCGGAGAGGTTCTGAGCGGGAGGAGTCAGGGCGTTCATCGGTACGAGACTATCCTGGTCGATATGAACGATTCGGACGGAGCCGAGAAGGAGAGGCGGGCCGAGCCCCGGGTGCTCATCGCCGCATTCGAGGGTTGGAGCGACGCCGGGGCCGCCACGACCACCGTGCTGCAGCACCTCGGCGAGCTCATCGACGCCGAGCCGCTGCACGCGATCGGCGCGGACGGATTCGTCGACTTCCAGGTGCACCGTCCGAAGATCAACTTCGACGATGCCGGCAACCGGGTGATCGACTGGCCGGAGACCCGCCTCTACGGCACGGTCCGCCGGCCCGGCACCCCGGATGAGACACCGCTCGACGAAACCGTCCGCCGGATCGACGGGAGCCCCGTCACCGATCTGTTCCTGTTGGCGGGCGTCGAGCCCGCCCGCGACTGGTCCGCCTTGATCAACGATCTGGTCGATCTCGTCTTTGCCTGGAAGATCGATATCGTCGTGCAGATCGGCGCGTTCTTCTCGGACTCCCCCCATTCCCGGCCCATCATCACCTCGCTCAGCAGCGAGGATGCCGGCCTGCGCGCACGAACCGGCGCGACACGCAGCGACTACGAGGGGCCGGCCGGCATCGGCAGCGTGCTCGAGCTCGCACTGACCGCCGTCGGGGTCCCCGTCATCTCGCTCTGGGCGCAGGTGCCGCACTACGTGCACAGCGCCCCCTCGCCGAAGGCCACGCTCGCGATCCTCGACAAGCTCGAGGAACTGCTCGACGTCGTCATCCCGCGCGGCGAACTGCTGGCCGAGGCGAACGAATGGGAGGCGAACATCGATCGCATCGCCGCGAGCGACGAGGACATGGCGAACTACATTCGCGGCCTCGAGGAGGCGCGGGACGCCGCCTCCGCGCCCGAGACCACGGGCGAGGCCATCGCGCACGAGTTCGAGAAGTTCCTCAACATCGACCCTCGCGAAGAGGACTGAGCCGGGACGGCTCGGGCGGCCCTGGTGGCGCCTAGAGCGTTACGCCGAGCAGTGCCGCGACGGCGTCGGCGATGAGCTGCGGATCGTCCACGCCCTGGTCGAGTGCGGCGTCCAGCGTCGCCAGCATGACCGGGGTATCGAGATCGTTCGCCAGCGACTGGCGCAGCTGCTGCAGCACGGCGACGGCGTTCGCGGGCTCCCCCGTCTCTCGGGCGATGCCCGCACGCCAGGCCTCGAGGCGCCGCGTCGCGGTGGTCAGATCGGCGTCGAACCACTCCCACTCCGAGCGGTAGTGGTGTGCGAGCAGGCCGAGGCGCACCGCCGAGGGGTCCGCACCGCCCGCGAGCAGCTTCGACACCAGCACGAGATTGCCGCGGGACTTCGACATCTTGTGCCCCTCGTACGAGAGCAGGCCGACGTGGCAGTAGGCGTGCGCCAGCGGCGTGTCGGTCAGCGCGGTGGCGTGCGCCGCCGTGTACTCGTGGTGCGGGAAGATCAGATCGGTGCCTCCGCCCTGCACGGTGAATGCCGGGCCGAGCTCGTCGGTCGCGATCACGGCGCATTCGACGTGCCAGCCCGGACGCCCCGCTCCGAGGGGGCTCGGCCAGCTCGGCTCGCCCGCGCGGGCCGCGCGCCAGAGCAGCGGGTCGAGCGGATGCCGCTTGCCCTCGCGCTCCGGGTCCCCGCCCCGCTCCGCGCTCAGGATCGCCATGAGATCGCGGTCGTAGGGCGCGACGTCGCCGAGCCGCCACTGAGTCGCGCGCTCGGCGCCGCGGGTGTCGAAGTAGAGGTCGTCGCTCGCCGCATCATCGGTCGCCACCGGATACGCGAGACCGCGGGCCAGAAGCCGGTGCACGGCGTCGGAGATCTCGTCGATCCGCTCGGTCACCGCCACGAAGCGGTCGGGCGGCAGCATCCCGAGCCGGTGCATGTCGCTCCGGTAGAGCCCGATCTGATCGTCCGCGAGCTCTCGCCAATCGACCCCGGTCTGGGTCGCGCGCTCGAGCAGGGGGTCGTCGACATCGGTGATGTTCTGGGCGTAAAGGGTTTCGATCCCCGCATCGCGCCAGGCGCGCAGCAGGATGTCGAAAGTCAGGTAGGTCGCCGCGTGGCCGAGGTGGGTCGCGTCGTAGGGGGTGATGCCGCAGACGTAGAGCGTTGCCCGCTCATCCTCGATCGGCGGGTGCTCGAGACGCGAGCTGGCCGTGTTGTACAGGCGCGGCGCGATGCCGGGCCCGGGCAGCGACGGCAGCGCGGGTGCGGTCCAGGTCCTCACTGATGCACCGCACTCACCGCATCGCCGCCCGCGCCGAGCACGCCCGTGGCGAGCAGAACCATGATGACCACGCCGAGCAGCACCCGGTACACGACGAACGGCAGGAAGCTGTGTCTCGAGATGTAGCGCATGAACACGCCGATCACCACGAGCGCGACGACGAACGCGATCACCGTCGCCACGAGGGTCATCCCCATCGGGGTGACGCTCGGCTCCTTCAGCGCCTTGTAGAGCTGGTAGAAACCCGATCCGAGCACGGCTGGGATCGCCAGCAGGAACGAGTACCTCGCCGCGGCCTCGCGTGTGTAGCCCATGAGCAGACCCGCGGTGATGGTGCCGCCGGAACGCGAGACGCCCGGGATCAGCGCGAGTGCCTGGGCGAGCCCGTAGATCAGGCCGTGCTTCCAGTTCAGACGATCCAGCGTGAGGGCGCGCTTGCCGACCCAGTCGGCGAGGCCGAGCAGGAGGCCGAAGACGATCAGCGTGCTCGCGACGATCCAGAGCGAACGGAAGGTGCTCTCGATCTGATCTTGGAAGAGCAGGCCGAGCACGATGATCGGGATGCTGCCGAGGATGATCCACCAGCCCATCAGCGCGTCAGGATCCCGCCGCGGAACCGCACCAGTCAGCGAACGGAACCATCGGCCGATGATCCTGATGATGTCTCTCCAGAAGAACACGATGACCGCGAGCTCGGTGCCGATCTGCGTGATGGCGGTGAACGCGGCGCCGGCATCGCCGATGCCCATGAGCTCGCTCGCGATGCGCAGGTGCGCGCTCGAGGAGACGGGCAGGAACTCGGTGAGTCCCTGGATGAGGCCGAGCAGAACGGCCTGAATGAAGTCCATGATCGCCTTCCATGCGTGTGGCCTGGCAGTGGGCCAGCGTCCACCCTAGTACCTGGATGCCGTGAGCCGGACGAGCGCGCGCATATCGCCGCCGCGCCGGATCAGTAGCTGCGCAGCAGGTCCACCAGTACGCGGTGGCCGAAATCGAGGGCCTCGAGCGGGACGCGCTCGTCGACCCCGTGGAACATGCCGGGGAAGTCCAGATCCCCGGGAAGCCGGAGCGGCGCGAACCCGTACCCGACGATCCCGAGCCGCGCCAGCGCCTTGTTGGCGGTGCCGCCGGAGAGC
>CAMFIY010000231.1 GCA_945952575.1 uncultured Leucobacter sp. | reverse complement strand
ACGTGACCATCCAGGCGCAGATCCTCGAGGTCCTGCAGGAGGCGAAGCGTCTCACCGGTGCCGCGGTCTCCCTCGTCACCCACGACCTCGGGGTCGTGGCAGGCCAGGCCGATCGCGTGGCCGTGATGTATGCCGGCAAGCTCGTCGAAACCGGCACGGTGGACGAGGTCTTCACCCGGCCGCTGATGCCGTACACGGTCGGCCTGCTGCGCTCGGTGCCGAACATCCGCACAGCGGGCACGCACCGGCTCGTACCGCTCGAAGGGCGCCCGCCGTCGCTCGCGAAGCTGCCCGCCGGCTGCCCGTTCGCCGCCCGTTGCCCGGTCGCGACGGAGATCTGCCGCGCCGAAGAGCCGCCGCTCGTCGCGCACGACGATGTCTCTGCAACCCAGCTCAGCGCGTGCCACCGCGCCGACGAGATCGTCGCGGGCACGCTGGTGCCTGCCGACATCTTCCCTCGGCCCGCCGCCCTGGAGGCGCGAGCGCACGCCGAGACGGATGACGAGCCGGTGCTCGTGGTCAAGGATCTGATGAAGCACTTCCCGCTCACGAAGGGAGCGGTGTTCCAGCGCCGCGTGGGAACTGTACGCGCTGTCGACGGCGTCTCCTTCTCGGTGCAGCCGGGGCGTACATTGGCCATCGTGGGAGAGTCCGGCTGTGGCAAGACCACCACGATCCTCGAGCTGATGGAGCTGGCGAAGCCCCAGGGCGGCTCCATCGAGATCGTCGGCAAAGACGTGTCCAAGCTCGTCCCCAGCACCCGTCGTGCACTGCGCTCCGAGATCCAGATCGTGTTCCAGGATCCGGCGGCCGCCGTCGATCCGCGCCTGCCGATCGGCGAGGTGGTCGCCGAGCCGCTCCTCGCGCAGGGCATGCCGAAAGCTCAGCGCGATGCGCGGGTCGCGGAACTGCTCGGGCTCGTCGGGCTGGACTCGGCGTGTCGATCCAGGCCGGCGTGATCAACCTGCTGCAGGACGTGCGGGACAAGCTCGGGTTGGCGTTGATCTTCGTGGCGCACGACCTCGCCGTCGTCCGTCAGATCGCCGACGAGGTGGCGGTCATGTACCTCGGCCGGATCGTGGAGTACGGGCCGATCGCGAGCGTCTTCGATCGCCCCAAGCACCCGTACACCCAGGCCCTCATGTCGGCGGCGCCGATCCCGGATCCCGAGATCGAGCGCAACCGCGAGCGGGTGCTCCTCGACGGGGACCTGCCGAGCCCGGCCGAGCGGATCGACGGCTGCCGATTCCGCACCCGCTGCCCGCTCTATCGGATCCTCGGCCCCGAGCAGCGGGCTCGCTGCGACGCGGATGATCCGCAACTCGTGACGCACGGCGACGAGCAGGTCGCCTGCCACCACGTCGAACGCAACACCCTGATCGTCGGTTGAACGGCGAACACGCATCAAGCCTCCCGTCGAAACACGACGGGTCACGGAAAGAAGGAAGCACATGAACCGCAGAAGCACCGCACTTGCGGCTGTCGCTGTGCTGGGCGCCGCAGCCCTGGCGCTCACCGGTTGCGCACAGCCGAACACCGGGCCGACCAAGACTCAGGCCCCGGATCAGCTGCCACTTATCGGTTGGAAGGAAGTTCCGGCCGCCGACCTCCAGCAGGGCGGGACCCTGAAGCTTGCGCGAAGCTCGTCGGGCACTGACGAGGGCAACTGGAACCCGAACACCGCGCAGGGCGCGAACGTCGAGGTGAACAACATTCTCGCGCCGTTGCAGGGGTCGCCCTATCGCGCCACCAAGGAGGGCGGCGTCGAGCCGGATCCCAACTACGCCACGAGCATCGAGATGACGAGCGAGTCGCCGCAGACTATCGATGTCAAGCTCAACGACCAGGCGGTCTGGGAGGACGGCTCCCCGCTGACGGCCAAGGACTACGAGGCAACCTTCGCGGCGTTGTCGGGCAAGGACAAGAAGTTCAACCTCGCCTCCTCCGCAGGCTATGACCAGATTGCGAGCTTCACTGTCAAGGGCGACTACGAGTTCGAGTTCACCTTCACCGAGGCATATGCCGACTGGCAGAATCTGCTCATCGCGCCGGCGGTCCCCGCAGATATCGCGAGCAATGCCGACAAGTGGAACAAGGACTACGTCAGCAAGCCGCTGCCCTCGAGCGGCCCCTTCGTGATGACGAAGATCGACAACAGCGCCAAGGTGTTCACCGAGACCGTGAACCCGAAGTGGTGGGGCGACAAGCCGAAGCTTGATACGATCACCTTCCAGGTGCTCGACTCGGCTCCGCAGGCGCAGTCCTTCGCGAACAACGAGTTGAACGCGGTCGAGACTCTCGACGTCGACTCGTACACCACCGCGAAGAAGAAGAGCGGCGCCAAGGCGCTCAACTCCGGTGGTGTGACCTACTCGCAGCTCACCTTCAACGGGCTGCAGGCGCCCCTCGACGATGTGAACGTGCGCAAGGCAATCGCGATGACGATCGATCGCGAGCAGATCGCACAGGCGGCGAACGAACCGTTGGGAGTCAAAGCGACGACGGACGGCAACTGGATCTTCATGCCCGGCCAGAAGGGCTACGTCGATACCGTCGCCGCCAAGCTGCCGCATGATCTCGACGCCGCAGGCAAGCTGCTCGAGGAGTCCGGCTGGACCCACGCCGACAAGAAGTGGACCAAGGACGGCAAGGAGCTGACCTTCTCGATCTCCGTGCCGCAGGGCACGAAGTCGAACGAGCTCCGCGCGCAGCAGATCCAGGCCTCCCTGGCGAAGCTCGACGTCAATGTCACGCTCGACGAGGTTCCGGGAGCCGATTACTTCACGAACATCATGGCCGGGAAGTACGAGTCGGCCACCTTCGGCTGGCAGGGCACCCTGTTCCCGATCTCGACCGCCGAGTCGCTGGTCTATCCGGCAGGCAAGCCCGGTGGTGACGGCCAGAACTTCTCGTTCATCACCGACGACAGCCTGGGCGATCTGTGGAAGCAGGCGAACGCGGAGCTCGATCCCACCAAGCGGTTGAAGCTCGCCGATGACATCAACAACGTCATCGCCGGCTTCGTGCCCTTCGTGCCGATCTACCCGTACCCGAACGTCTTCGTGGTCGACGGCAACCTGGCCAACTACGGTCCGGCGACCTTCGCCAGCGTCGACTGGACGACGGTCGGCTTCACCAAGTAGCCGCCGTATTGCACGCTGGGGCCGGGTCGCGTCTTCGGGCGGGATCCGGCCCCCGTCGTCCTCTCCGAGCTCGACGCCGGGCACGCGCACTAGGCTTGTGGTGATGCGCGAGTGGCGGAATTGGCAGACGCGCTGGATTTAGGTTCCAGTACTTTCGGGTGTGGGGGTTCAAGTCCCCCCTCGCGCACTCATGCCACAGAACCATCCCAGAAACGAGGAGCCCCAGTGACCCGCACCATCAAGCTCGCAGTGATCCCCGGCGACGGGATCGGCCCCGAGGTCATCGCCGAGGCGAATCGGGTGCTCGACGCGGTGCTGGACGGCTCCGAGGTGACGCTCGAGCGTACGGAGTTCCGGCTCGGCGCCGATCGCTTCCTCGCCACGGGCGAGACGCTGCCCGAAGCGGAGCAGGCCGAGCTGGCGCGACACGATGCGATCCTCTTCGGCGCGGTGGGCGGTGTCCCCGGCGACCCGCGGCTCGCGGGCGCGAACATCGAGCGCGGCCTGCTGCTGAAGCTGCGCTTCGACTTCGATCACTATGCGAATCTGCGGCCCTGCACCCTCTACCCGGGTGTGAGTTCGGTGCTGCGGGATCCCGGCGCGGTCGATTTCGTCGTGGTCCGCGAGGGCACGGAGGGGCCGTACGCCGGCAACGGCGGCCGCCTGCGCGCCGGCACGCCGGCCGAGGTCGCGACCGAGGTCTCCGTCAACACCGCGTTCGGCATCGAGCGGGTCGTCCGTTACGCGTTCGAGCTCGCCGCGACCCGTCCCCGCAAGAAGCTGACCTGGGTCCACAAGACCAACGTGCTCGTGCACTCCGGTGCGACCTGGCAGCGCCTCGTGCAGGCCGTCGCGGCCGAGCATCCCGAGATCGCGGTCGACTACATGCACATCGATGCGGCCACGATCTTCATGGTCCAGGATCCCTCCCGCTTCGACGTCTTGGTCACTGATAATCTGTTCGGTGACATCCTCACGGACCTTGCCGGCGCTATCGGCGGCGGCATCGGTCTTGCGGCCAGCGGCAACATCAATCCCGACGGCACCTTCCCGAGCATGTTCGAGCCCGTTCACGGCTCTGCGCCCGACATCGCTGGGCAGCAACTGGCGGACCCGACCGCGGCGATCCTCTCCGCGGCACTCATGCTCGACCACCTGGGTCTCGACGGCGACGCCGAGCGGGTGCGCACCGCGGTGCGCGCCGATCTCGCCGATCGTTCCGAAGCTCTCGCGAGCGGAGCCGTGAAGCGCTCCACCGCAGAGGTCGGCGACGCCGTCATCGCGCGGCTTCCGCAGCGCACGGCCTGATCCCTCACCCTGATCCTGACATCCGAAAGCACCGCCATGACCGAGCTGCACTTCACCCACACCGACGCCGATCGGCTGCCCGACGCCGAGCGCGCGGCGATCCTCGAGAATCCGGGCTTCGGCAACCACTTCACCGATCACATGGTCTCGATCACCTGGACGCAGGGGGAGGGGTGGCACGACGCCGCGCTCCTGCCCTACGGGCCGATCCCCATGGATCCGGCCTCCTCGGTGCTGCACTACGGGCAGGAGATCTTCGAGGGGCTCAAGGCGTATCGCCGGCCCGACGGCTCGATCGTCACCTTCCGCCCCGAGGCGAACGCCCGGCGCCTGAACGCCAGCGCGCGGCGTCTCGCCCTGCCCGAGCTGCCCGAGGAGTTCTTCGTCGCGGCGATCAGGGAGCTCGTGACCGCCGACGCGGACTGGGTGCCCTCCGGCGAGGATCAGAGCCTCTACCTGCGCCCGTTCATGATCGCCGACGAGAGCTTCCTCGGCGTCCGCGCGGCCCAGCGCGCCCGGTTCCTCGTGATCGCGAGCCCGGCCGGAGCCTACTTCACCGGAGGGGTCAAGCCCGTGTCGATCTGGCTCTCGCGCGATCTCGCGCGGGCGGGGCGGGGCGGCAC
>CAMFIY010000230.1 GCA_945952575.1 uncultured Leucobacter sp. | reverse complement strand
GGAAGAGTCCATGCGCAGTTCACTCAAGGCCCTGCTCGCCGGAGCGGCGGCTCTCACCCTGCTGCTCTCGGGATGCGCGATCGGCGCGACCGGCGGCGGCGTCAGCACACCGGCCGACAGCTCCCGCAAGGGCGCCCCGATCAGCAGCGGCTTCGATGACGCCGCGACGACCGCCTGCACGGCGTCGTCCCCCACGCTCGATGCGATCCGCGACCGAGGCACCCTGAACTGGGGCATCGGCGTCTCGCCGCCCTTCGGCTTCAAGAACGCAGACGGCACCTGGTCGGGCGTCGAGGCCGACAACGCACAGGAGCTCGCGAACCTCATCGGCGTCAAGGTGGCGATCCAGGACTACGACTACGGGGTCATGACCGCCGCGATCCAGTCGAAGAAGGCCGACATCCTCGGGGCCCAGCTCTTCATCACCCCCGAGCGCGAGAAGGTCATCGACTTCAGCGACTACTACTACCTCTCCGGCCAGCTCTTCTACGTGCTCAAGGACAGCCAGTTCCAGACCATCGACGATCTGAACCAGCCCGACGTCCGCTTCGTCTACGGCACCGGCAACGCGCAGAAGGACATCGCCGAGAAGTACATTCCGAAGGCGAAGATCAGCGACGCCCCGCTTCGCGGCCAGCTGCTGCTCTACGAATTCCTGGCCTCGGGTCAGGCCGACGCCTCCATGGTCGAGGCGGCTCCGATGCCGGTGCTGCTCGCGAAGTACACCGATCCGCAGCTCGCCGCGATCGGGCTGCGGGGCCGCGTGACCACCCCGACCCCCTCGGCCGACGACATCATCGACCCGTTCAAGGTGGCCTTCGGCCTGCCGAAGGGCGATACCGGCTGGAAGGCCTGCGTCGACGCCTGGGTGAGCGAGGCGCGATCGAGCGGTCGCATGGATGAGCGGATCCAGTACTGGCTCGAGCAGGACCAGAAGCAGGCCGAGGCGGAGTCCGAGTAGGCGATGCAGAACATGACCGTGGTGGCCGCCGGCTACACCTTCGACTTCAGCTGGCTCCAGGGTTCGCTGCCGATCTTCTTCCAGGCGGCGTTCCTCACGATCCAGATCCTGGTGTGGTCGGCGGTCCTCTCGGTCCTGATCGGCCTGCTCGCGGGCCAGATGCTGATGAGCCGTCGGGTCTGGCTGCGGGTGCCCGCGCGCATCTACGTCGACTTCTTCCGGCTCACCCCGATCCTCTTCCAGATCGTCGTCGTCTTCTTCCTCATCCCGATCCTGTTCGACGTCTCGGTGCCGGCCTTCACCAGCGGCGTGATCGCGCTCAGCCTGAACTACGGCGCGTTCTTCGCCGAGATCTTCCGCGCCGGCGTCCAGAGCATCGACAAGGGCCAGTGGGAGGCGGCGGAGTCGATGGGCATCCCGTCGACGCGCACGCTCGTGCGCATCATCTACCCGCAAGCGCTGAAGCGCATGCTGCCGCCGATCGGCAACATGCTGATCAGCCTGACCAAGGACACCTCTCTGGTCTCCGTGATCGGGGTGGCCGAGCTGTTCAACACCGCTCAGAACGTCGGGGCGTCCACCTTCCGCCAGATCGAGGTGCTGCTGATCGTCTCGCTGTTCTACCTCGTGATCAACCTGCCGCTCGCGATCCAGGCCGAGCGCATGAACCGGAGGATGAACGTTGCGCGCTGATCGAACCGACGTGACCGACCGCATCGACGTCGTCGACGGCGCCCCGGTGATCCGCGTCTCGGGGCTCCACAAGAGCTACGGCGAGACCGAGGTGCTGAAGGGCGTCGACCTCGAGGTGGATCAGGGCGAGGTCGTCTGCATCATCGGGCCCAGCGGCTCGGGCAAGAGCACGCTGCTGCGCTGCCTGAACCACCTGGAGGTCCCGACGTCCGGCGCCGTCGAGGTGCTCGGCCAATCGCTCGCCGTCGGGCCGAGGCAGCTGACCCGTATCCGCCGAGATATCGGCATGGTGTTCCAGCAGTTCAATCTCTTCCCGCACATGACCGCGCTCGAGAACGTCATGGAGGGCCAGCGCTCCGGCCTCGGCCGTTCCAAGGACCAGGCCAGGCGGATCGCGCTCGAGGCGCTCGAGAACGTCGGCCTCTCCTCCCATGCCGACGCCCGACCGGCATCGCTCTCGGGCGGACAGCAGCAGCGGGTCGCCATCGCCCGCTCGCTCGCCATGAATCCCAAGGTGATGCTCTTCGACGAGCCGACCTCCGCGCTCGACCCGGAGCTCCGTGCCGAGGTGCTCGACACCATGCGCGGGCTGGCCGCCGAAGATCGCACGATGGTGATCGTCACGCACGAGATGAGCTTCGCGAAGCTCGTCGCCGACCGTGTGGTCTTCATCGACGGCGGCGTCATCGTCGAGCAGGGGGATCCGCACCTCGTGCTCGCGCAACCCAGCTCGGAGCGGCTTCAGCGCTTCCTCAACCTGGTCCTGTGGGGCGAGGACTCGGATTGACCGAGGCACCCGCATCCGCACCCAGGCTTCACGAACCACGAGAGCAAGGAGAGAACATGTCCATCGCCACCGCGCCGGCTCCTGAGACGCAGAAGGAGATGCTGCGCCAGATGATCCGCATCCGGCGCTTCGAGGAGAAGCTGGCGCAGCTGTTCAAGCGCGGCCAGCTCCCCGGCTTCGTGCACCTCTATCTGGGCGAGGAGGCCGTCGCCGTGGGCGCCTGCTCAGCGCTGCGCCCCGACGACCGGATCACCTCGACGCACCGCGGCCACGGCCACCTCATCGCCAAGGGTGCGACCGTCGACAAGATGATGGCCGAGCTCTTCGGGCGCACCGACGGCTATTGCCGGGGCAAGGGCGGCTCGATGCACATCGTGAGCTTCGACCTGGGCATCATGGGCACCAACGGCATCGTGGGCGGCGGGATCCCCATCGGCACTGGCGCAGCATGGGGTGACAAGCAGCTCGGGCGCGACAGCGTCACCATCGTCTTCTTCGGCGACGGCGCCTCGAACCAGGGCACCTTCTTCGAGTCGATGAACCTCGCGGCGATCTGGAAGCTGCCGGTGATCTTCATCTGCGAGAACAACGGCTACAGCGAGTGGACGCCGACCGAGAAGCTCACGGCGGGACGGATCGCGGATCGCGGCACCCCGATGGGCATTCCGGGCGTCCAGGTCGACGGGAACGACGTCGAGGCGGTCCACCGGGCCACGGCCGAGGCCGTCGCCCGGGCGCGCGCCGGCGAGGGACCGAGCGTCATCGAGGCCCGCACCTACCGGTGGCACGGCCACAACGAGGGCGAGGAGGCCTTCGCCGGGAACTACCGCCCCAAGGAGGAGCAGGAGGAATGGCGAGCGCGCGAGCCCATCGCCCCGTTCGCCGAGAAGCTCATCGCCGACGGCGTGATCGACCGCGCCGAGTGGGAGGCCATCGACGCCGAGGAGACCGAGGCGGTCGAGCACGCGGTCCGATTCGCCGAGAACAGCCCCTTCCCCGATCCCGAGGAAGCACTGGAGCATCTGTTCGCCGCAGCAGGAGAGGAGACCCGAGCATGAGCGACGAGACCGTCAAGGAACGGCCCACCTATTTCATCAAGGCGATGCAGGAGGGCCTCGCCGCGGCGATGCGCGAGGACGAGCGGGTCGTCGTGATCGGCGAGGACGTCGACCGCTCGGTGATCGGCGCGACCCGCGGCCTCACCAAGGAGTTCGGCGACATGCGGGTGCGGAACACCCCCATCTCCGAGCAGGCGTTCGTCGGCGCGGCCGTCGGCGCGGCGGCGGCCGGCCTCCGCCCGGTGGTCGACATGATGATCGGGGCCTTCTTCTACGTGTCGATGGATCAGCTCGCCAATCAGGCGGCCAAACTGCCCTACATGTCGGGCGGCCAGGTGAACCTGCCGATCACCTACTTCACCGCGACCGGGCCGAGCGGCGGCGGGGCGGCGCAGCACTCCGAGAACCTGCACCCGATGCTCATGAACGTCGCGGGGCTCAAGATCGTGATGCCGAGCACCCCCTTCGACGCCAAGGGGCTGATGCTCTCGGCCGTGCGGGATCCGAACCCGGTCGTCTACCTGCAGGATCACATCCTCGGCGGCACGCGCGGGCACGTCCCGCCGGAGGCCTACGGCATCCCGCTCGGCGTCGCCGACGTGAAGAAGCGCGGCACCGATGTCACCGTCGTCGCGATCGGGTCCACCGTGCCGAAGGCGCTGCGCGTCGCGGCCGAGCTCGAGGCGGCGGGCACGAGCGTCGAGGTCGTCGATCCGCGGACGCTCGCGCCGCTCGACATGGACACGATCCTCGAGTCGGTCGCCAAGACCGGTCGGCTGGTGGTCGTCGACAACGCGCGGCTGACCTGTTCGGCGGCGAGCGAGATCGTCGCCTCGGCCGCCTCCCGGGGCTTCGACCTCCTCAAGGCGGCCCCGGAGCGCGTCGCCTGGGCCGACGTGCCGGTCCCGTTCAGCGCCCCGCTCGAGAACCGGGTCGTCGTCCAGGACGCCGACATCCTGGCGGCGATCCAGAAGGTCCTGGCCTGAGCGGCCCGGCCGAGCAGCAGCAAGCAATCAGACGAGAGGAACGCAGATGGACATCATTCTCCCCAAGTGGGGCATGACGATGCAGGACGGCGTGATCGCCGAGTGGCTGGTGGCCGTGGGCGACACGGTGACCGAGGGTCAGGGCGTCGCCATGATCGAGACCGAGAAGGTCGAGACCGAGGTCGAGGCTCCGGCGGCGGGCACGATCACCGAACTGCTCTTCGAGGCCGGGGACACGGCCGAGGTCGGCGCGGTCATCGCCCGGCTGTCGTGATCGCGGGCGGGAGAGTCGGATGAACCGGACGGTGGCCGGGAGCGACGTGTCGCTCGAGGCGGCGCAGCGGCTGATCGCGGCGGTGCACGCGGAGTGCGGGCGCCGCGGCGTGCGCCTCGCCGCGGCGGTCGTCGACGCCGGGGGCAATCTCGTGGCGTGCGGTCGCATGGACGGAGCCCAGCTCGGCGCGCTCGCCATCGCCACCGACAAGGCGTACACCGCCGTCGCATTCGGGTTCCCCACCGGAGCCTGGGTCGAGAGCTCGGCGCCCGGCGGGAGCGATTGGGGGCTCGGGCACACGCTCGGCGGCCGTGCCGTGGTG